>JBIKKU010000001.1:0-54425 GCA_044360245.1 Flavobacteriales bacterium
TTTCTTATTGACCGAATCTTTTTTCTGAACAGGATCTGTTTTCTGTTCCACTTTTACAACCTCTTTTTCGTAAGAAGGTTTGATGTCATCTTCAAAACGGTAATGCATGATGTCGATCATTCCCGAATCAGGCACCATTTCCTGCAATGGATTTTCGGGTTTTACGACATTGTCTTTTTTGCCAACGGAATCTTTCGGTGCATTTTGCTGTTGCTGTTTTGCAAGCGCCATGCGTTGGTTGTAACGGTATTGCGTTTCCTGCAAAGCTGTGTTTAGCGGAACATCTTTTTTTACCGTTCCATACAAAAACGTGTACTTGCCTTCGAGCAGAACCAACATACCATACTGACCGGTTTTTTCCACCAAATCGATTTCGAGAATATTGGTATTGTAATTCGTAAGCGGTGTTGTTCTTGTGAAGTATTTGTAATGCACCGCGGTATCAATGTAAGCAATGGTAGAATCATATAATCCTGCATAACGATTGATGACGCCATTTTCATCGCTTAAAAAAGTATAATTCAAGGTATCCAATTGCGATGGACTCGTTTCGTCGACGTTTGGTGTTTGCGTAATGCGTTTTAAAAATCGATTGCGCTTTTGCACATCGTAAACAAAAATATCGCGGTTAAGGTTGGATGGTTTCACTTTCGGATTGCGACCAATGGTATCGCTTTCGCGGTTGGAAGAAAAAATCACGCCTTGATCTTTGTGCACGAATTTGGGATGCAAATCATCATAAATATCATTCGTCAATTGCTCCAAAGCACCCGTTGTGGGTTTAAGCAAATATAGATCGGTTTGTCCATCCGAAACACCCGACAAAACCACCGACTTCCCATCGGAGGAATAATCGAAACTCAAAATTTTATCGAGTTTACCGATTACTTTTTTCGTCATCGATTCATCATCGAGCGCATAAATCGTGAAATACAATTCCCCTTTTTTCTCCACGGCAATAGCAAGCGCGTTTCCACTTGGATGCCATCCCAAAACCGGATAAGAATAATCATTCAAACGGTTTAACTTCTGCTCGCCTTTTAAAATTCTCTTGCGCTTATTGGTTTGTAAATCGTGCAACCAGATTTTATACTGACCCATTTCGTTGGAGACATAGGCAATGTATCGTCCCGTTGGATTGATTTTGTATTGGTAATACACCACCGTTTTTTTGGTTTTCACCGGATATGCTTCCAATGAAATTTTACCAAGATTCATGTCATCGGCAGCAAATCGTTTGCGGTAATAGGCGATGTAATCAACCGACAGCGTTCTGAAACTTGCGCCCAACACATACAAAAATCCATTCTCTACACTTCTGGAGATACGCGTCATGTAAAGAATATTCGGAATCTGCTGCATACCGTATACCTCAGCGATGTAATTCCACATGGCGTGACCGGCATATTTGGCATCCAAACCTTCGGTGCGGTAGAAGCGATTGTATTTTCCACTCATGACTCCGTCCTTCACATAGCCTTCGGTTTCAACACTCCAGGGCTCGGAAACCCACGACACAAAACCGTGCTGGAACCAATCCGGCAATGTCATGAGCGTGGAATTTTTCAAAACATCACGCCAATTACTGCCATACATGTAGTTGTTCAACAACACATAAGCAATACCACCGCGAATTTGTGCTTCCAGTTTTTTATGATCGCCTTCGTAAAACAAAAACACCTTCGATCCCGCAATGCGCGTAACCCCACCAATGTTGTACATCTCATCGCCGTTCAGACCAATATTGCTTTGGCGGAATTGCGATTGAGAATTGTACACCACAAATTCAATTTTCTCCTCGAGCTGAAACTCAAACATCTTTTCAATGTCGGCCAAATGTTTATGCGCAGCCTGAGCAATATAGAGCGAGTGGTTTTTACCACCCATGGTATAATAAATTTTGAAACGCTCGTAGTTCTGAGACATCCAGGTAAAGCCATTGTATTGCACACGGTTTTTTCCAAAGGTCATTTGCGAACCATTGTAAAACTGCGCTGAAGCATCGCCCGAAAGCAACAAAACCAGCAAAGGCAGAACCAGAAGTGAAAATAAATATCTCATGCCGAAAGACTTGTAAATATAACTAAATAAGGGCAATTCTTAGTATTCTTGCAGCCTTAAACTTAGGTAATGGTTCAGATTAAAATCTTTACGTTCAACCCCTTCTACGAGAACACCTATGTGCTTTGGGACGAGACCAAAGAAGCCATCATCATCGATCCGGGTTGTTACGACGCAGAAGAAAAAGCCGAACTACGCAGTTTCATTGAAAAAGAGGGACTAAAACCTGTCCGACTCATCAATACACACGCACACATCGATCATGTCCTTGGCAATGCTTTTGTCGCCAAAACCTGGTCGCTTGAACTTTACATGCACCAAGCAGATCTCGTCACCTTACACAGCCTGAGCAATTATGCGCATTTGTTCGGACTAAACGGACCGGAGCCTTCGCCTGAGCCTGCGCATTTTCTGGAAGAAGGAGACTACGTTACTTTCGGAAACACCGAAATGGAAGTTTTGTTCGTACCCGGACACGCTCCCGGTCATATCGCTTTGGTGCACCACGAGCAACGCTTTACCATTGCCGGCGATGTGTTGTTTAAAGGAAGCATCGGAAGAGTTGATTTACCGGGCGGTTCCATGGAGGTATTGCTCAAAAGCATCCGCGAAAAATTATTTCCGCTAGGCGATGATTACATCGTGTTCCCGGGGCATGGTCCATCCACAAGCATCCGCGAAGAACGCTTGCACAATCCGTTTTTTCAATAAGCTTTGGACAAGTTCAACTGATGTAAAAACACATCACGCCATCCTTTCCATTTTCCTTCATCACTGAGCGTTTCGTTGTGCCATAAAAACACAGGAAAGGCCCCGAATTGTTGGGCTTCCCGATGCAAACGCGTTGAAACAATTTTTGCTTCTTCGGGCGAAAGTTTCATGTATTCGTTTAAAGTTCCATCCATGGCCGCCAGCGGAATACACTCCAATCCCAAAGTGGTTTCATGAGGTAAATCGTAAAACAAAAAAGGTAAACAAGTGCCTGCACGAAAACCATAATGTCCGGCATAACCAATGCTAAAATCGCGGTGAACACCATTCTGCTGGAGTTCGCGAAAAGAATCGGGCAAGCGAAAACGCAAAAAATGAAAACGCGCCAAATGCACAGGATTTCCGGTGATTCCCGACAAGCGCTGAATTTCGGTTTTTTGTTTTCCGGAATCGTCGTGTGAAAAATAAGAAGGGTGAATGCCCAATTCAGACCACTGATTTAAATCGCGAATGAGTGCTTGCAAAGCAGGATGAGCATAATGCGTGTTGCGGTCCTGTTTCGTGCGATCGCCCAAAAGAAAAAAGAAAATCACTTTTGCTTTTCCGGCAGCAGATGCGCGAATAAAATCATAGGTATCAAACGGATCTTTTTCCAATCCGTTCAACACTCTTCTTCTACGTTTGAACAATTGAAAATTTCCGCGCAATAGGTCGCGGGTGCTTACCAAAAATTGCAAACCTGCACTTTTGTGACGGTAGGCCCAGGCATGATCAACGTCAATGGTCATGAGCATTTCGGCAGGTACAGCCTGCGTTTCCAACTGCCATCCATGTTGTTTCAACACCTGAAGGAAGTAGGCCACTTGATGTTCGGCAACAGCTTTATCCAATACACCTAATCGGTACAACAAGGAAAATTCAAACGGAAATCTTCCATGCGGATCACGCACCGGATTGGCATATTCTTCATAACGCGAAAGCATCCAAAAAAGCGAAGCAAAAACATCATAAGACAAATCGCCTCCGGTTGGAAAAAACAAGGGAATTTCTTCGTGATGGATGTACTCCGGATCTTCATGACGCAAGGTCTTTTCCGACAACAATCCATCGGGAACAACCTGAAAACACTGCGGAATGTCGATGGTGGAATAATTGATTCGCAAACCATGGAAGTGTTGGATATCTTCGGTTTGTGTGGTTATCCGTGCATTCGAAATCCCCATTCTGCGGGCGAGTTCCTGCACGGCATACGACAAGCGCGGAGTGATATGTTCGCAGAAAACGATCACGCTAAATGACGAAGGATTTGTGCACAAATGGATACTGCAGCTTTTCCATCACCATACAAAGCAGGCATGGCAGCCATATTCGTTTGCAACAAGAGCTCAGCCTGCGCAACAATTTTTTCGCGGTGATGTCCCGCCAATAAAGCCGCACCTACTTCGAGCAATTCCACCCATTCGGTTTCGGGACGAAGAATGAGACAAGGCTTTCCGAAATAGTACGCTTCTTTTTGCACACCACCCGAATCGGTAAACACCATGCGGCAATGTTTTTCGAGTGCAGTCATTTCCAAAAACGAAACAGGTGGAACCAGCACTAAACGAGGTTCGGCATCCATGCGTTTTTTCAGTTCGGAATACACTTCGAGCGATAAGTTTTTTTGCGTACGCGGATGAATGGGGAACAAAACAGGTAAGTTGTATTTTTCAATGAAGTCCATTACTCCATGCAAAATTCCCGACATGCGTTCCGGATGATCGGTATTGAAATCGCGGTGCACCGTAAGCAACACAAAATTTCCACTTTTGAGGTGATGCTTCTGAAACACCTCAACGTGCGATTCAGCACGATCGGCAAAATACAAGCTGTTATCATACATCACATCCCCGCACAAAGAAACCAAGGGATGATCGGCAGAGTATGGTCCGGCGTAATCAACATCAAAACCCTCTCTTCGAAGATTGTCGATACCCTGTTTGGTGGGAACAAACAACATCGTCGACAAATGATCGCAAGTAATGCGGTTCACTTCTTCGGGCATTCGTTTGTTATAGGAGCGCAAACCCGCTTCGACATGCACAATAGGCAGAAAGTGTCGCGAAGCCATAATTGATGCAGCAAGCGTAGAATTCGTATCGCCATACACCAGCATCACATCGGGTTGCTCTTTTTGGATAATGTCATCAATGCCGGTTATCATCATGGCCAATTGTTCGGCGTGACTTCCACCACCTACTTTCATTTGATGATGTGGCTGAGGAATTCCAAGTTCACGAAAAAACACCGCCGACATGTTTTCGTCGTAATGCTGACCGGTATGCAAAATCACCTCCTGAAGTTGATCCGGAAATTTTTCGGCAATGGCCCTGGAAATGGCAGATGATTTGATGATTTGTGGTCGCGCACCAACCACATTGATGATTTTTTTCATGTTTTGAGCAGCCCTTGATCGGCGAAGCTAAAATAGCCTGTTTCCGCAACAATGAGGTGATCCAGCACAGGTATCTCCAAAATTTTTCCTGCTTCTTGCAAACGCTCGGTTAAGCGGATATCTTCCTGACTTGGACTAAGGTTCCCCGAAGGGTGATTGTGAGTGACAATTACCGAACTCGCGCCTCGGTTAATGGCATGTTTAAACAGCAAACGCGTATCCACCACGGTACCGGAGATTCCACCCATGCTTAGGCGTTGCATCCCCAGAATTTGATTGGCGCGATTGAGATGCACCACATGAAATTCCTCGTGTGGCAGATCCGATAAATGATGGCGCACATGATCAAACACATCCCTGCTCGATCCAATTTTCACCCTGGTTTCGGGCACAGCCTCCCGATAACGTCTACCCAATTCAAATGCCGCTACAATACTGATGGCCTTGGCTTGACCAATCCCTTTAAACTGACAGAGCTCTTCAACACTCATTTTTCCCAACTTGTGCAATTGGTTCGAAGCCGCCTCGTGCAAAATGCGTCGCGATAAATCCACCACGGTTTCCTTTCCGTTTCCCGTCACCAACAATATGGCCAGGAGTTCGGCATCGCTTAAGGCTTTTTTGCCTTCATTGAGCAGTCGCTCACGCGGACGATCATTGGGTGCCCAAGACTTCAGACTTAGTTTCTTTTGTTCCATGCTTCAAAAAAAACACATGTCATGGAAATGAAAAATGAAATGATTTCCTCAGATAACAGTTCGGCTTCAATAGCCACAAAAAAAAATCCCGCCTTTGGGGCGGGACTTTCTTCAAACAATGTATTTGTTATTTCGCAAGAGCATTCACGTGAAGGTGAAGCTTGGATTTCAGGTTAGCAGCTTTGTTCTTGTGGATGATATTGCGTTTTGCAAGTTTGTCCAAAAGACCAAAAACTTTGTTCAGCATTCCGGCAGCTTCCTTCTTATTGGTGCTGGTACGCAAAGTTTTCACCGCGTTACGGGTTGTTTTGTGGATGTAACGGTTGCGAAGACGCTTTGCATCGTTAGAGCGTATACGCTTGATAGCTGACTTGTGGTTTGCCATTTTGTTTTCTTTTAAAGCAACGGTTTCCCGTATATTTTTTTTGTAGCCCGTAGGGGAATCGAACCCCTGTTCCAAGAATGAAAATCTTGTGTCCTAACCCCTAGACGAACGGGCCATCCCTTCATTTTGGGAGTGCAAATGTAATAACAAATTCTAATTTCAAAACAATTTCACACAAAAAAATGTGCAAAAAATCAGAAATCATCGGAGTCGGCCTGGAACTTAAATCCAAGTCTTTTCCCCGTTTTTATGGCCATATTGTCACTTAACTCCTTCATTTCCATAACACTAACCTCCTTAATCATATCATAAGGCGGGGTGTAGAGGTCGAAATCGATGGTGTAGAGGATAATGGACTCGCAAATGGCTTCTAATTTTTCCGGATTCAATTCGGCATTGATGAAATCGTTGTATAAAAATCCCAACTGACGTTTCCCCTGCACCATGAAATGATTTTCGCGGTTGATGAAAATACGTGCCACCAAATAACCCAAATCGTTATAGCGGTTGTATTTGAATGAATCGGCCAAAAAATTGAAGACATGAATCACACCACAATACGCACGCGAAGGGTCTTCCTTGAGGTAAGAAGTCTTCCACAAGGGATTGTCCTGATCGAATAAAAACACATTGGTATGCATGTGGAATACCAAAGCATCGCCTGCAACCTGTAACTGACCCTCAAACTCTCCTTTGTCGGAATAGGCCACTTTCAGCCTTTGGTCAAACTTCGACGTATCGGATGCCAATCGCTTGGACATACCATCGAGCACTTTTTTTAGTTCTGCAAATTGCAGTTTGGTGTGATGATACACGTCTTGTTTCACCGAAGATTTCTCCTTCAGCGATTGAAGAATAAGATGATAAGGGTCTGGTTGCTGATTCATGTTTAATAAGCTCTAGCGAACAATACGCGACCTTTGGAAGGTTTTCCGGTGACCATACAAACACCACTTTCTTCCTCGCGATCTAAAGGTATACAACGAATCGTTGCTTTTGTTTCCTCCTTGATGCGTTCTTCCGTTTCCGGCGTACCATCCCAATGCGCAAGAATAAATCCTCCTTTGTCGTCGAGCAATTTCTTGAACTCCTCGTAAGAATCTACTTTATGCGTGTTTTCTTCGCGATGTTTGAGTGCCTTTTGGTAGAGGTTTTCCTGAATTTCTTCAAGAAGATTTTCGATATAATCGGCAAGGTTTTCGTGCGAAATCACTTTTTTCTCGCGGGTGTCGCGACGTGCAATTTCAACGGTTCCGTTTTCGTAATCGCGCGGACCAATGGCAATGCGCACAGGAACACCTTTCAATTCGTATTCGGCAAATTTCCAACCCGGTTTATTTTTATCGGAATCATCGTATTTCACGCTGATGCCTTTTTTCTGTAAGTCAGCTTTAAACTGATTGCAACGCTCCGAAATTTTCTTCAACTCTTCATCGCCTTTGTAAATCGGAACAATCACCACTTGCAAAGGAGCGAGCTTTGGAGGCAATACCAATCCCTGATCATCGGAATGGGTCATGATCAATGCTCCCATCAAACGGGTTGAAACTCCCCATGAAGTTGCCCAAACATAATCGAGTTTCCCTTCGCGGTCGGCGAATTTCACTTCAAATGCTTTGGCGAAATTTTGTCCCAAAAAATGTGATGTACCGGCCTGAAGCGCTTTTCCATCTTGCATCAACGCTTCGATGCAATAGGTTTCTTCGGCACCGGCAAATCGTTCGTTAGGTGTTTTGATCCCTTTCACCACCGGCATAGCCAAGAATTTTTCAGCAAATTCGGCATACACGTCCAACATGGTTTCTGTTTCCTTGATGGCTTCATCGCGTGTAGCATGTGCGGTGTGGCCTTCCTGCCAAAGGAATTCTGCGGTGCGCAAAAACAAACGTGTACGCATTTCCCAACGCACCACATTGGCCCATTGGTTGACCAGAATCGGAAGATCGCGGTAAGATTGAATCCATCCACGGTAGGTGTTCCAAATGATGGTTTCGGAGGTAGGACGAACGACCAATTCCTCTTCGAGTTTAGCGTCCGGATCGACGATAACTCCTTTACCATTGGGGTCATTTTTAAGGCGATAATGCGTCACAACGGCACATTCTTTCGCAAAACCTTCTACATGCGAAGCTTCCTTGCTTAGGTAAGATTTTGGAATGAATAAGGGGAAATAAGCGTTAACGTGACCGGTATCCTTGAACATTTTGTCGAGGGTGGCTTGCATTTTTTCCCAAATGGCATAACCATGGGGTTTGATGACCATACATCCTCTAACGTCCGAATGCTCAGCCATATCCGCTTCTACAACCAAGTCGTTGTACCAGTCCGAATAATTCTTTTCTCTTGGGGTAATTACCTTACTCATAATGACAATGATGTGACAATTTGATGGTACATTTTTTGTACTTTGCAAAAGTAACAATTAATCCGTCTTTGCGTTCTATAGATAAGCTTTCACGGTAATTCCAGTATATGAAAACGATTCGCCTGCTCACCGGTTTTTCGATCCTTGCAAGTCTGGCTTCCTGCGGACTTCAAAACCAATCGGAATTGCATTCAGATTACGATGACGTTTACACCCAAAAAGGTCGTTACGTTTCGCCTGAAGAACTTGCTCAAAACGAACAAGTAAAAAAAGCACAAACTCCCATAGATACCACTCAGGAAGATTATTACGATCCTTCCTATCGCGAAGCCTACGGCGGTGCTACATCGGGTAACAACTACTACGATGAGCGCTACAGCAATGGTGGTGGTACTACAAACGGATACTACAACAACAATTGCTACAGTTGCAACAACGGCTATTACGGAAACAATTATTACGGAAACAACTATTACAACAACAATTGCTATTCCT
The DNA here is from genome assembly GCA_044360245.1 of Flavobacteriales bacterium. Classification (GTDB taxonomy): domain Bacteria; phylum Bacteroidota; class Bacteroidia; order Flavobacteriales_D; family UBA2798; genus UBA2798. The sequence continues at coordinate 9,150 of JBIKKU010000001.1, forward strand.
GCAACAACGGATATTACGGGAACAATTACTACGGAAATAACTATTACGGAAACGGATATTACGGCAATAGCTATTACGGCAATGGTTATTATGGAAACAATTATTACGGCAATGGCTATTGGGGAAACAACAATTATTGGGGCAACAACTGGAACAATGGCGGAAGCTGGTTTTGGTCGCCTTCCATAGGATGGTTTTATGGCTCCAACAATTTCTACAACCCTTACAATGGTTATGGCTATGGAAGTCCCTACTACGGTTACAATCCTTACAACCCTTATTACGGCTATCCTTCGTATGGTGGTGGTTATTACGACAACAATAACAACAACAGTTATTACGGTCACCGCAACGGCATTGGATCGGGAAGTTCATCCAACAGCTCTTACAATCCTCGTCCGCGCAGCACAGAAGCCAACGCAGCCTCTGCAAACGAAGCCGGAAATACCAATGTGCGCAACAGTTCCGGTCGTGCCGTTTTCACGGAAGCCTCAAGAGGTTCTTATGTGAGTCGCGATCAACCAAACACCAACACCTCCGGCAATACCAGCAGACCCGCAGTAAGCACTAAACCTGCGAATGTCAATCGTGTTCCGGTGGACCGCACACAGACTTCGCAAAACACCTCAACGGCAGAGCGCAACAACGGCAATTCATCTACTTATACCAATCGCGGAAACGCTTCATCGAACAGCGGTGCAAGAACTACCAATTCCGGTTCAAGTGCAGAAAATCACCAATCCGGCTCAAGTTGGAACAAACCTGCAGCAAATAGCGGTCGCACTTCAAACGGTGATCGTTACAACAACTCCGGCTCATCCAATAACAACGGAAATTCAGGAAACTACAACCAAGGCGGTTCTTCATCCGGCAATCGTGGTCAGTATTCCGGCGGATCATCCACACCTTCCAGAAACACAGGTTCCTCTTCGGGTGGAAGTTCAGTGCGTTCTTCGGGAGGCGGAGGTAGCTCCAGCGGTTCATCCGGAAGTTCTTCAGGTGGTGGCGGTGGTCGCAGCAGTGGCGGCGGCGGTGGAAGCCACAGCAGTGGTGGACGTCGATAATTCATTCCATGAAAAAATTCTTTTTGGTTGCCTGGTGGAGTTTGACTGCAACGGCAACAATTACAGCGCAGAATGAAGTGGATGCCTTGCGGTATTCGATGTACCAGTTTGGCGGAACAGCCAGAAACATCAGTATGGCAGGAACACTCAGCGCCTTGGGTGGCGATGTTTCTTGTGCAGCTGTGAATCCCGCGGGAATGGCGCGTTTTACACGAAGCGATTTTTCATTCGGATTCAATTACCTCGATGCCAATTCGCAAGGATATTTTAACGAGAGCGGACCGGTAAACAATGGTAGAAACCATTTCAACCTTTCGCATTTTTCACTTGTTGGTGCATTCGATGCTAAAAACAGCAGTGATTGGAAAACCATTCAATTCGGAATTGTTTACCAGCGTTATGCCAACTACAATCAAAAATTCACTTTCGAAGGCGCCAATTCCAGTTCCCTACTCGATGCTTTTGTAAATGAAGCCAACGGTGTGAACCAAAACTATTTGTTGGATGAACGTCCATTTTATGCAGGAGTAGCTTATTTCGCTTATTTGATTGATCCGCTCGATACCATTGCCAACACCTATATTTCTGCCATTCCGGATGGACAAGTCAATGTTTCGCGCACGGTGGAACGCACGGGATCGATGAACGAAACCGATTTTGTGTTATCTGCCAATTACATGGATAAAGTGTATTTCGGTGCAACGCTGGGTATTCCGGGTATGCGATTCAATGAAGAATGGTCGCACCGCGAAACTCCCGTCGACACAAGCTTAAGCATCCAGGATTTCACCTTTCAACAAAGTCTGATTACACGCGGAACAGGAATCAACCTCAAAGCCGGCATTATGGTGCTTCCAAAACCGTGGTTGAGGATTGGACTTGCTTTTCATACACCTACCGGATTGTCGCTAACCGACAAATGGGCAACAGCTGCGTATGGTACGTTTAATTATGGTGATGAAAGCTGGACAAGCACAGCAGGAAATTATTCCTATCATTTGCGTACACCCGGAAGAATAATTGGTACGCTTGGCGTAGTCATCAAAAAATACGGATCGATTGGCATTGAGGTGGAACAAGTTAATTACGCACGCGCCAAACTTCGTTCAACTGCACTTGATCCGGATAACTATTCCTTCTATTTTGAAAACACCGCCATTCAGAACTATTACAGAAACACCCTCAATTTTAAGGTGGGTGGTGAATTGCGACTCAATCCTTTTTACCTCCGTGCAGGTTATGCGCATTACGGCTCCCCCATGAAAGACGTTTCTGAAAGTGAAGTTTTGGCAAGACAAGTGTATACCGGAGGTATTGGATACAAAAACAGAATTTTTTACATCGATCTTGGATTTGCCATGCATCAATGGAAGGACTCCTATTATCCCTACGACCCCGAATTAACCAATCCGGGAAAAGTTAAAACAGTGGTAAATTCCTTTACCCTAAGCGGCGGAATAACTTTCTGAAAAAAGGCAACCAAACAATTTCGCATCTAGACAAAAAAAATCCCCGTAAGACAACTTACGGGGATTTCTATTTTTTCTGAGCGATTAAGCTTCTACTGAATCAGGATTGATGGCTTTGTCCACAAGGATTCTTCCGCAATACTCACACACGATAACTTTCTTGTGCATGCGGATGTCCAATTGACGTTGTGGTGGAATATGGTTGAAGCAACCACCGCAAGAATCACGCTCCACTGCGACAACAGCAAGACCGTTACGAGAATTCGAACGTAATCTGTTGTATGCGGTAATCAATCGGCCATCGATGTGAGCTTCTGCAGCTTTTGCTTGTGAAAGCAGTTCATCTTCTTCTTTTTGTGTTTCGTCAATGATCTCTTTCAACTCTGCTTTTTTCAACTCGAGATCTTTTTTCTTCTCGTCCAACAAAGCACGTGAAGAAGTAACAAATTCAGCTTTAGCTACTGAAGAGGTTTTGAACTCCTTAATTTTTTTCTCAGCGAGTTGAATCTCGAGGTTTTGGAATTCTAATTCTTTGGTAATGGAATCGTACTCGCGGTTGTTACGCACTTTACCTTGTTGTTCTTCGTATTTACGAATATTGGCTTGTGCATCTTTGATGGCGTTTTTACGGTCGTTGATCTGACGCTCTACATCCGCAGCTTCCTCTTCAAGGCGGGCAACACGGGTCTCAAGTCCGGCAATTTCGTCTTCAAGATCCTGAACCTCCAATGGAAGTTCCCCACGCACAGTACGAATACGGTCGATTTGTGAATGGATATGCTGAAGATTGTAAAGGGAACGAAGTTTTTCTTCTACTGAGATCTCTTTTTCTGCTGAATTAGCCATGTTTAAAGATAATTGATGGGATTAGTATTGGTTTCCGTCAAATGAACGGCAAATGTAGGAAATTTTTTCTTTATCCAATCCCCAAGAAGGTCGATGGTAAAGCGTTCGCTTTCGTAATGCCCGATATCTGCTATCAGAATCCTACCCTCGGCATCGAAAAACTCATGGTACTTGAAATCCCCGGTAACAAAGGCATCAGCTCCTGCGCGCATGGCCGACTGCAAGAGAAAACTCCCTGACCCGCCACAAATGGCCACTTTACGGATGCGACGCCCGACAAATGGCGAATATCGCAAGGTTTTTAGACCCATGGCGGATTTCAGCATCTGCAGGAAATCTTGCTCCGACATTTCTTGAGCCAAGTCACCCACCATCCCCGCGCCCGTTGTTTGGAGGCTGTTATCCAGTGTCACTAGATCGTAAGCAACTTCTTCGTAGGGATGATTTCCTTTCATTGCGGTAAGCACCGACGACTCTATCCAGGCCGGAAAAACCACCTCTACCCTAACTTCGGGTTCTCGGTGCCTGATACCAATTTCTCCTATCGCCGGATGAGCTCCCTCTCCCGCAAAATAGGTCCCGTAGCCCTCCATGTTAAAACTGCAATCGGAATAATTCCCGATTTGTCCGGCCCCGGCAGCAAACAAGGCATTGCGCAAAGTTTCCGCATGATCAGAAGGGACATAAACGCCCAGTTTTTTGAGTATCCCGGTTTTCGGCTGTAGAATACGGGTATTCTGCAATCCAAGTTGAGTTGCAAAACGGGCATTCACTCCTTCGTTTACATGGTCGAGGTTGGTATGAATGGCATAAAGCGCAATATCGTTTCGTATGGCCTTGAGGACAGTGCGTTCAACATAATTGGCTCCCGTAATTTTTTTTAGTCCTTTAAATACAATCGGGTGATGACTGACGATCACGTTGCATCCTTTACGAATAGCCTCTTCTACCACATCTTCGGTGCAATCCAGCGAAACAAGCACCGCTTTTATTTCATCGCTCGCATTGCCGCAAATCAAACCCGCGTTATCGTAAGATTCTTGCAAACTCAAAGGGGCTCTTGACTCCAGAAAACGGATCAGTTCTGCTATTTTCATACCGGTATTTTCCCCAAAAATAGCCCAAATTCCTCCAAGTGTTGCTGCAGGTTTATCACTACATTTGCCCGCTATGAAAATTTTCAGGTACCTGCTGTTTCCGTTCACCATCCTTTTTGTGTGCATTACAGAAAGCAGGAATTTTTTTTACCGCACCGGCATCCTTAAACCTAGTTCATTTTCAACCCCGGTCATTTGCATTGGAAATTTATCGGTTGGCGGAACAGGAAAATCGCCCATGGTAAATTACCTTGCCTCACATTTAAAAAGCCAATACCAAATTGCTGTGTTGAGCAGAGGGTATGGACGCAAAACCCGCGATTACCTAGAAGTAGAAACCGACATGTCGGCAGATACCTGCGGCGATGAACCCTTGCAATGCAAACGCAAAAATCCCGACATTCTCGTATCGGTAGATGGGAATCGTGTAAGAGGAATTGTTTTCCAATTGGGCGACCACCCCAATACAGATCTTGTATTGTTGGATGATGCCTTTCAACACCGTGCAGTAAAAGCCGGATTAAACATTTTACTCACAGAATTTTCCAATCCTTTTTTTCAAGACCACGTCCTTCCTACCGGAAATTTGCGTGAGTTGCGTAAAAATGCCCGGCGCGCGAATTTGATGGTAGTAACGAAATGTCCAACTGAACTCAGCGATGCGCAACGAAATGATTATCGCGCTCAGATCAAAAAATACACCGATGCTGATGTGTTTTTTGCATCGATTCAGTATACCGAAATTCACCCTTTACGAACAGAACTTACTGCTCTTTCGTCGGTGAAGGGAAAGAAAATTATTTTGGTCACAGGCATTGCCAATCCCGCTCCGCTCGAGGATTACCTGAAACAACAAGGCGCGGAAATTCACCCTATGTTTTTTGCGGACCATTATCGTTTTAAGGAAAAAGACATTCAACAAATTCAGTCCAAATGGAAAGAAATTGGACAGGATGTCATCCTCATGACCACCGAAAAAGACGCCATGCGATTAGGGAGTCTGACAGGAGTATCCAAAACTATTTTGGACACACTCCCGATGTATTACCAGAGTATTGGAATCACTATTGAAAACGAAGAAAAATTTAACTTGCATATCCATGAATTTATCCGAACAAATCAAGGAGACAGCAGCGTTTCTTAAAGCGCAAACTGCTCTTGTTCCTGAAACAGGAATCATTCTTGGCACCGGTCTTGGCGGACTGGTAAAAGAAATTGTGGTGGAAAAGGAAATTCCTTACGCATCTATTCCTCACTTCCCTGTTTCAACGGTTCAGGGACATTCGGGTAAATTGTTATTCGGGAAATTGGGTGGAAAAAACATTGTGGCCATGCAAGGTCGCTTTCATTTTTACGAAGGCTACACCATGCAACAAATTACTTTTCCGGTGCGTGTCATGAAAGCACTTGGCATCAGTCGTTTGTTCCTTTCCAATGCTGCAGGAGGCACCAATCCTGATTTTCAAATTGGCGAAATCATGATCATTCGTGATCACATCAATTTATTTCCTTCGAATCCGCTGATCGGAAAAAACGATGATCAACTTGGTCCGCGTTTCCCCGACATGAGTGAGCCTTACGACAAAAAAATGATTGCGCTGGCCAAAGCAATAGCCGCAGAAAACGGTATTCGCGTGAAAGAAGGCGTTTATGCAGGATTGTCGGGACCTTGTTTCGAAACTCCTGCAGAATACAAATACATTCATATCATTGGCGGTGATGCTGTAGGTATGAGCACTGTACCTGAGGTTATTGTTGCTCGTCATTCGGGTATTCCATGTTTTGCGGTATCCATCATCACCGATTTGGGTATTGATGGAAAAATTGTGGAAGTCAGTCACGAAGAGGTGCAAAAAGTGGCTGCAGAAGCGGAACCGCGAATGACCACCATCATTCGTGAACTCCTTTCGCGCTCCTGATTTTATCCCCTTTCAGGCCATATTTTTCGTATCTTTAGCGCTTCATGAAAATACATGGAAAGCGTTTACGATAAATACGAAGCCGTTATCGGCCTTGAGGTGCATGCACAGTTGCTTACAGCCTCCAAAAATTTTGCTCCCGATCGCAATGAATACGGTGCATTGCCTAACCATAACGTGAGTGTTATTTCGTTGGGTCACCCCGGAACATTGCCTAAGCTGAATAAAAAAACCATTGAGTTTGCGGTTCGTTTAGGATTGGCCACGGGTTGTAAAATCCGCGAGCACATGCATTTTGCCCGCAAGAATTATTTTTATGCGGATCTTCCAAAGGGTTATCAAATTACCCAAGACAATACGCCCATTTGCACGGAAGGACTCATTCGCATTAAGGACGATAACAATGCCGAAAAAATCATAGGAATTACCCGAATCCACATCGAAGAGGATGCAGGTAAAAGCATTCACGATGTTGATCCGTTTGACACTTTGGTTGACCTCAACCGCGCGGGTGTTCCGCTTTTGGAAATTGTTTCGGAACCCGATTTGCGCACCGGAAAAGAAGCCTACAATTACCTCACGGAAGTCCGCAAACTTTTGCGTTACCTGGAAGTATGTGACGGCAACATGGAAGAAGGTTCCATGCGTTGCGATGCAAACATTTCCGTCCGTTTGAAAGGCGCTCCCAAATTTGGTACACGCGCGGAGGTAAAAAACATGAACTCCATTCGAAACGTGCAACGTGCCATCGAACACGAAATCAAACGTCAGATTGACCTCATCGAAGCAGGCGGTATTGTTGTTCAGGAAACACGCACTTTTGATGCTGTAAGCGGAACCACCATGAGCATGCGTTCCAAAGAAATGGCGCACGATTACCGTTACTTCCCCGAACCCGATTTGCAACCTGTAACCGTATCGCAGGAATACATCGGAAAAATCAAAAGCACTTTACCTCCTCTTCCTTCCGAATTGTTTTTGCGTTATACCAAAGAACTCGGATTGCCGGAATACGATGCATACCAATTGACCGACGATAAAGCGGTTGCTTTGTTTTTTGAGGAACTCATGAAACATACAGCGAATGCAAAATCTGCTGCCAACTGGATCATGGGTGAAATTCGTTCCTGGTTGAATGAAAACGGAAAAGAAATTCATCAGTTTGTTTTGCAACCTGCACAAATCGCCGCCATCATTGCTCTGATCGATAGCGGAAAAGTTAGCCATACGGTTGCTGCACAACAAATCTTTCCGAAACTTACCGAACATCCGGATAAAACACCTTTGCAAATTGCCGAAGAAAACAACCTCATTCAAGAAAGCGATGAAGGTGCCTTGCTGGAATTTGTAAAACAAGCCATCACGAATGTTGGTTCTGCAAAAGTGGCGGAATACAAAGGCGGAAAAAAAGGACTTGTAGGATTGTTTATGGGTGAAGTCATGAAACTTTCCAAAGGAAAAGCTGATCCAAAAACAGCAAATCAATTGCTAGTGAAACAACTTGAAGAAACAGAAATCTGACATGAAATCCATAATCTATTTTTCCCTACTTCTCATTTTACTCAGTGCATGCGGCAAATCCGGAAATGTGCTCAAAGGAAGCTTTACCAATGCAGCAGGTAAAACCGTTCGTTTGGAAAGGTTCGAAAAAAACATGCCGATGCATGTCGACTCAGCCACCATTGCAAGTGATGGAACTTTTGAATTGAGCTTTCCAAACAAAGTGGACATCTACCGTTTGAGTCTTGGTAATCCGAGTGACTATGCTGTTATTATTTTGGACAGCACCAACACTCCTGAAATTAGTGCAGATGGAAATCAAATTTTGAATACGTATAAAATCAAAGGTTCACCTGCTTCGGAATTGGTTAGCGGATTTTTTGCGCGCACCAATCAATATTTGCAAGACCGCGAGCGTTTGCGCGTGGAATTGGAAAAAGTTGCACTTACCGACACTGCTGGTAGATCGAAGGTTTTAGCGGATGTAGAAAAAATCAAAAACGATTATTTCATGTACCGAAATAAATTCGTGGACGACAACCCTACTTCCCCTGCCTTGATGATTGCACTCAATCAATTCAATCCCGTTGAAGAATTGGACTACGTCAAAAAAATCGAAAAAGCTTTAGGTGCATCCATGCCAAAAAGCGAATACCATGTTGCTGTAATTTCCACCATTCAACAAGCCGAAATGATGTTGTCGCAACAAAAAATGATGGCCGGAACAGTGGAGATTGGAAAACCTGCACCTGAAATTGAATTGCCCGATCGCAACGGAAAACCAACCAAATTATCTTCCCTTCGCGGTAAAGTGGTGTTGATCGATTTCTGGGCATCCTGGTGTGTGCCTTGCCGCAGAGAAAATCCGAATGTGGTTGCTGCCTATGGAAAATTTAAGGACAAAGGATTTGAAGTGTTTTCGGTTTCATTGGACAAGGAAAAAGAAAATTGGTTGAAAGCCATTGAAGAAGATGGTTTAATCTGGCCAAACCACGTCAGCGACCTTCAGATGTGGGAATCATCTGTAGTTCCACTTTACGGAATACAAGGAATTCCATTTACTGTGCTGCTTGATAAAAACGGCAATGTTGTGGGAACCAACCTTCGTGGCCCGGAACTTGAAGAGAAATTAAAAACAATTTTAGGAGCATGATCCATTTTCGTATTTCGACCTTCGTCGTCGCATTTATCTTCCCGCTTGCTTTATTCGCAGGCAAACCCAAAGGCAATACGGTAATCACCGGTGTTTTTACAAACGCCTCGGGAAAGACCGTTTACTTTGAACGTTTCAACGCCGTGAATACCACAAAAATGGACTCGGCTGTGGTAAACAAAAAAGGAAAATTCATCATCAACGCACAAGTGGACTCCATGGATTTTTTCAAAATCTCCATCGATCCAAAAGATTTTTTGGTGCTGATTTTAAAACCTGGAGAACGTGTTGAACTTTCAGGCGATGGTGCAAAGCTGAATAAAACATACCGTGCCAAAGGATCTGTAGAATCCGTTAAACTCAATGAGTTTGTGATTTTGGTAAATACCTATGTCGACAAACGCGATTCGATTCAAAACAAAGTAAAAGAATATGCAGGCGCGGGCGATAAAGCAAAAATGAATCAGGCAAATACCGATCTTCAGGTAGCTTACAACACCTTCATTGCCGACCGAAACGCTTATGTGGCCAAATACAGTGATTCACCTGCACTCTTAGGTGTGTTGTCGCACATCAATCCCAAACAGGATTTTGAACAACTTAAAAAAATTGAGTCCGCATTGCTCTCCTCCATGCCTAAATCGCCGTATTACTATTCTGTAAAATCATTGCGTGAGCGCACCGAGAGCGAAGTCGCTGAAGAAATCCGACGCAAAAAAGAACAAGAAGAACTGGCCAATCGTCTTGCACCCGGAAAACTTGCACCTGAAATCAACATGAATGACCGCGAAGGAAAACCTTTGCCTTTATCTTCTTTACGCGGAAAAGTGGTATTGATCGATTTTTGGGCTTCATGGTGTGGTCCATGCCGTAAAGAAAATCCAACCGTTGTTGCTGCTTATGCCAAATACAAGGATAAAGGATTTACGGTGTATAGCGTATCGCTTGACAACAGCAAACCGAATTGGCTTGCGGCTATAGAAAAAGATCAACTGACTTGGCCAAACCATGTAAGTTCATTGGCGGGATGGGGCACCGAAATTCTTAGAGAATACGGCATCAATGCCATTCCGTTTACGGTATTAATCGATCGCGAAGGAAAAATCGTTCAGACCAATCTTCGCGGACAAATGTTATTGAACAAACTCCAGGAAATTTTCGGATTCTGATGATGAAAAAATTTGCGCTCCTGTTTTTCTTCTTGGGTACATCACTTTGGATGAATGCCCAGAAAAAAGAACGAAAAGAATATTTTCAGCAAGAAGTGAATTACAGCATTGACGTCACACTCGATGATGTAAACCACACCCTGAAAGGTTTTGAACGCATTGAATACATCAACAATTCTCCGGATGAATTAACACATTTGTATTTTCACCTTTGGCCAAATGCTTACCGCAACCGCAATACAGCCTTGGCAAAACAATTGTTGGAAAACGGTGAAACTGATTTTTATTTTGGCGATCCTGGAACTGATTATGGATACATCGATTCCTTGCATTTTGTAATTGATGGCGATACCGTAAAATGGGAATACGATTCACTTCACTGCGACATTGCCTTTATTACGCTGAACAAAATTCTCAAGCCGGGAAAAAAAATCATCATTGAAACACCTTTTTTCGTCAAACTCCCCGCAAGCTATTCGCGACTCGGACATGTAGGACAATCTTACCAAATCACACAATGGTATCCCAAGCCTGCAGTTTACGACCGTAATGGATGGAACCAAATGCCCTATCTCGATCAGGGAGAATTTTATTCCGAATACGGAAGTTTTGATGTGCGTATTACCGTCCCCTCCAATTACGTTGTGGGTGCAACCGGTGATCTGTTTGAATGTTTTGAAGAAGAAAAATGGTTGGAAAGTCGGGCCAAGGAAACACAAAAATTACTCGACGACAAAAAATTAAATAAGATAGGTCAGATTGAAGGAAAATGGGACGATCAATTCCCTGCGTCCTCATCAACCACAAAAACTTTACGCTACAAGCAAAAAAACGTTCACGATTTTGCATGGTTTGCCGATAAACGTTTTTATGTTTTAAGAGGTGAATACAACCTTCCGAAAAGCGACAGAAACGTAACCTTATGGGCCATGTTTACCAAAGAGAACAGTCGCTATTGGGCCAAATCCATTCAGTACATTCACGATGCATGTAAATATTACTCAAAATGGAATGGTGAATATCCATACAGCCAAATCACTGCCGTTGACGGAACAATATCTGCGGGTGGTGGCATGGAATATCCTACCATTACAGTCATAGGTAGCGTCGGCTCCGATATTTCTCTGGAAACAGTGATCATGCATGAAGTGGGTCACAATTGGTTTTACGGCATTCTCGGCAGTAACGAGCGTTTACATCCTTGGATGGACGAAGGATTAAATTCCTTCAATGAATTGCGTTATATCGAAACGAAATATCCTGAATTATCCCTTGCCAATTCCTTCATACCGGGAAGCGGCGTGAATTCAAAATTTGGTTTGAGTGATTTCAAGCAACGCAGTCAATATTTATTTTCTTACCTGCTCAATGCGCGCAGAAATCTTGATCAGCCCATTGAAGAAAAAGCTGAAGAATTCACTGCAACGAATTATGGAGGAATTGTGTATTCCAAAACAGCCATTGCATTTGACTACCTGCGTTTTTATCTGGGCGAAAAAACCTTCGATCGCTGCATGCAGGCCTATTATGAAAAATGGAAATTCAAGCATCCCGAACCAGAAGATCTGCAGGAAGTTTTTCAGGAAACAGCCAAGGAAGATTTGCGCTGGTTTTTTAATGACATCATCAAAGAAGATTTGGTGATTGATTACAAAATCAAGAAAAAGAAAAAAATCGACCGCACTTCTTCCAATACCTATATGTGGATGAAGTACGAAGAAAAATTAGTCATCGTAAACAAAGGCGATGCTAATGTTCCTTTTGCCATCCAGGGATACAAAGGCGACACTGTAAATACAACGGTTTGGTACGGAGGGCATACAGGAACTGCAACCGTGGCATTCCCGAATGGTCCTTATGATTATTACAAAATCGACGGCGTGCAGCGCATTCCTGAAGTGAATCAGGAAAACAATTACATGAAAGAAAAAGGATTTTTCCGCACCATAGAACCGGTTAAGTTTCAATTTCTCGCAGGTATTGATAATCCGAAACGCAGCGTGATTTATTGGACCCCGGTTGTCGGAGCGAACATGTATGACGGTTTTCAGGCCGGAATGTTGCTTTACAACAATGTATTTCCGCAACGTAATTTCGAATGGAAATTGATGCCCATGTATGGCTTCAAATCAAAACACCTCAGCGGTTATGCAGATTTCACCGTTCACCAAAACACCAGAAAAAGCGATCTCATCAACAACATCGATTATACCGTTCGAGCATCTTCTTTTCGTACCGGAAATTGGAAAGACGATATCCTCACTACCGTTAATGGTTTTGCAAAAGTAGAACCCGAAATATTGATTCGTCTGCGCAAGAAAAAAATGCGTAGCATACACGATCACTTCATCATTTTAAAATCATCGCTCATTATCGAAGACACTGCTTCAACGGTGAATGATGGCGTAAACTTTATTCAGGCACCACCAAACGGTTCATCGTTCACTTATTATAACGAACTGAAATACCTTTACAAAAACAGCAAAACACTGCACCCTTGGTGGGCATCCTTTACCTTGCAACACCACAAAGATTTCTTGCGTGCACAAGTAGAACTGGACTACAAATGGATTTACAACATCGATGGAAAAGCCATCAACTTTCGCTTTTTCGGTGGTAAATTCTTCACCAACAACACCAACTCCGCGCGATTCAATTACCGCATGGATGGTCAACGCGGTTACCACGATTTCACCTATAGTTCCGTTTTCCCCGGACGAATGGAATACGATGGTTTTTGGTCGCGCCAGTTCCTTTATTCCTACGGAGGAATGAAAATTCCAACCGCAAATGGACAATCCAACAATTGGCTTATCGCAACCAATTTGCGCGCTGAATTACCCATTCCGGTTATAAAACTGTTTGCAGATTTCGGTATTGCTCAACCCGGAACAGATGTCACCGCATTGTATGACGCAGGAGTTTACCTTTCTTTATTCCGCGGATTTTGCGATGTTTATTTCCCATTGGTTTTCTCTTCAAAAATTAAAGATGAATTTACAGCCAACGGATATGGGTTTGGTGATCGAATCCGGTTTACGCTGAACCTTGACCTTGCGAATCCTTTCAAACAAGTCAAAAACATTAAGCCCTGACACCGGGAAAAAAAATATACTTCGCCAGTGATTTTCACCTGGGAGTTCCCACCTACGAAAAAAGTCGAGAGCGGGAAAAACTGCTTGTGCAATGGTTAACGGAAATCGAAAAAGATGCCGAAGAAATATACCTTGTAGGCGATCTATTTGATTTTTGGTTTGAATACAAAAGAGCCGTTCCAAAAGGATATGTTCGCTTTCTTGGAAAGTTAGCCGAACTCTGCGACAAAGGCATTAAAGTAAAAGTATTCATAGGCAATCACGACATGTGGATGTTCGATTATTTGCCGAAAGAAATCGGGGTTGAATTGTTCAGAGAACCCATCCGCAAGAAATATGGGCAACACGAATTTATGATCGGACACGGAGATGGTCTTGGCCCGGGCGACCGCGGATACAAACTGATCAAAAAAGTTTTCCGCAACCGATTTTGCCAATGGTCATTCGCGCGACTGCATCCCAATTTCGGTATTGGATTAGCAGATTATTTTTCGAGATCGAGTCGCAAAAAAACAAAACACGAAGACCAATATTTAGGCGACGACAAAGAATTTCTCGTGCAGTATTGCAAAACGCATTTGGAAAAAGAACACGTCGACTTTTTTGTATTCGGTCACCGCCACCTTACCATCGACATGATGGTGGGAGAAAATAGCCGATACATCAACTTAGGCGACTGGTTGCAATTCTACACTTATGCAGTGTACGACGGAACACAACTTGAATTCAAAAAATACCTTGTTAAATAATTATCTGGAACGAATTACGGTGACGTGGCCAAAATAATTTTCGCCAATACCTGTAATAAAGGTGACCTCTGCTTTCCAAACGTAAACATCTTGTTTAACCAATTCACCTTTGTGGGTTACATCCCAGAAAGCATTTAAATCTTCCGTTTCAAAAATCATTTCTCCCCAACGGTCAAACACCATCCAATGGATTTTTGCAATTCCGGAGCCCGTAACAAAGAATACATCATTTATCCCATTGCCATCAGGCGTTACTGCATTAGGAGCGAAAAAAGTTGCTTCTTCAAGAATGACGATATTCCGTTGAAGCGTATCCTGACATCCAAACTGATTAGTCACAATTTGCGTAATGGTATAGGTGCCCGGTTCTTGGTATGCATGTTCAGGATTTTGATTGTTATCGAAGTAACCGTCACCAAAAGCATATTCCCAAGCTTGCGCACCAATGGATTCATCCGTTACCAAAATATCAGGCATGTAAATGGATGTTGCATAAGGAGAAGGCTGGAAACCGGCCTCAGGTTGCGGATAAACCGTAACGGGATAATTGAGCGTGTCCGTGTAAACACAACCATCAGAAGTCGTTACTTGCAGCGAAACAAAATATTGTCCGGCGTTGGGATACATATGATTTGGATTCTGACTGAAAGACATTGTTCCGTCATCAAAATTCCATACCCATCCAACGATGGTTGTTGTACCGCTTGACACAGAGTTATCGGAAAAAGCAACTGCCATTGGCGCGCAACCGTTTGCATTATCCGGACCAAAATCCCATGCTACGATGGGTAGGGTTGTTACATCCATCGTTACTGTATCCGAACAACCATTATCGGTAACCACAATCAGTGTCACCTGAAAGGTGTCATTGTACACCTGAAACACGTGTTGATCCTCTTCCATGGAACTTGTGCCGCCATCGCCAAAATCCCAAGACCATGTTGCAATATTTTCTCCCGGAGCAACTACAGAGGCATCATAAAAAGAAGTTGCAGTTCCCCAACAAACCGTATTGAAAGTGAAGTCAGCAAGCGGCGATCCATACACATCCAAATTCTGTGCAATACTTGCAGTACAAGCAAATGCATTCGTCACAGTTAGCGAAACATTGTAAGTTCCTGCATTCGCAAAAACGTGTTGTGGATCTTGAACAACATCGGAACTTCCATCACCAAATTGCCAATCCCAGTTAACGATATTGGATAGAGATGCATCCGTAAATTGAACCGGCAATCCGGAACACGCACTATTCGCAGAAAATGCAGCAACAGGAATTGGATTTACAACGATGGTATCAATCACTTGGGAGGTACATCCTCCATTGGTGGTAACCGAGTGCGTTACTATATAAGTTCCTGAGGCAGCGTAAACATGTGTTCCTGAACCATTGGTATAAATTGTACCATCTCCCATGTCCCAGGTTTGCGAAGCTATTACGCCAACAGCAATGATTGAATTATCGGCATAGTTTATCACTTCCTGTTCACATACGGTATCCGGAAGCGTAACTCCTGCCACAGCATCGGTGCTTACGACAACAGTTCCAAATGTCATATCCTGACAATTGTTCCCATTTCCTGAAGCAATTAAAGTAACCAAGTAAGAACCCGGATTTGCATACACATGCGTTTCAATCGCATTCCCATTACTGATGACTGTACCATCACCAAAACTCCATGTCCATGCTGTCGGAAATCCGGTGGATTGATCGGTAAATGTGGTAGGCGCTCCAAGACAAACTGTATCTGCAGTAAATGAAGCAACAGGCACATCATTTACAACAACAGGAAAATAAATCGTGGTATCACAACCAAACATATTCATCACCGTAAAAGAAACATTGTAAACTCCCGGATTCTGATAAATGTAGGTTGGGTTCTGAGAAAAAGATTGATTACCATCATCAAAATCCCAATACCAATAAACCAAAGGAGAAGCATCGGTAGTGAGGTCGGAAAAATGTGTGATGTTAAACAAACAAACTGTATCCACCGTTACAGCTGCATCCGGAACAGTATTTACCGTAACCGGAACAACAACAGTATCCAAACAACCACTGGCATTTCCTGCGATCAAAGTAACATTAAACGTTCCTCCATTGGCAAAAGCATGGATTGGATTTTGTGTTGCATTTGTTGGAGTACCATCGCCAAAATTCCAATTCCATAATGACGGAGATCCCAAGGACTGATCGGTGAATTGCACGGATTGTCCGGCACAAACCGTAGTATTCACAAACGCTGCATCAGGTTGTGGCAATACCACTATATTTTGCATCAGTGTATCCGAACATCCAAATACATTTGTAACAATCAGTTCAACTTGGTATGTTCCATCAGCAGGATAGGTATGCGAAGGTGAAGGATTTACATCAAGAGCAGAACCATCATCAAAATTCCATGACCATTGCACCGCATTGATTGATGCATCAGTGAATTGCGTTGGATAAGAAAAACAAGCTGTTGAAGCGTTCCAAGCAGCAGTTGGATTTGGATTCAACGCAATCAATTGCACGGTATAGATTCCATTGGCAGGAAACAAATGAAATGGATTTTGTTGGGTAGCAATTGCAGAACCATCACCAAAATCCCAATTCCATTGCACAGCAGCAGTCGATTGATCCGTAAAAGCAGATGCAAATCCTTCGCAAACTACAGTGTTGGTAAACTCAGCGATTGGTAAAGGATTTACCGTAATATTTTGGGAAATGGAATCCACGCAACCAAAAGCATTTTCAGCAATCAATTGCACTATATAGTTTCCGGGAGTTGCATAAACATGCGAAGGGTTTTGCAAAGTAGAAGACGCACCATTGCCAAGATCCCAAGTCCATTGTGTAGGCGAATTTGTTGTGTTGTCGATGAAGTTGGTTACCGCACCAAGACATGGTGTGTTGGAAGAAAATGCAGGCGCGGTGCGCGGAAAAGATTGCACCGGAATGGTAATGGAATTTGTGCATCCTGATGCTGCATAACCGGCGGTGAGAATCACATTATACGTTCCGGCAACAGCATACGTATGTGTAGGATTTGCATTGTTGCTATTGTCCGTAAATCCATCTCCAAAATTCCACACATAAGTATCAGGTGCTCCAAGACTTGTACTGCTAAAGCTTGTCGTCTCTGTGGCACATGCAGATACAAAAGTAAAATCGGCCGTTGGAATTCCGGTAATGGTTATGGTTTGCGAAAGGGTATCCGAACATCCTGCGCCGCCAAATGAAATTAAGGTCACGGTATAAGTTCCTGTTGCAGCATACACATGTGTCGGGTTTTGCAATGCTGAATTCGAGCCATCGCCAAAATCCCATTGCCATGCCACAGGAACTCCGGAAGTCAAATCCGAAAATTGTGTGGCTGTTCCCAAACAAAATGAACTAGCGCTAAAATTCGCTACAGGCACAGCATTCACGGTTACCAATTGCGATTGCGTATGTGTACATCCTGCAGGATTTGTTGTGGTAAGTGTTACCAAATAATTCCCAGCTGCAGCATAACTGTGTGAAGGATTCTGCAAAGTTGAAACTGGAGAAGCATCACCAAAATTCCATTGCCAATCGGTTACACTTCCGCTTGACTGATCGGTGAATTGCGTAGGAAAACCAAAACACTCAATCGAAAAATCAAAATCAGAATTCGGAATGGAGTCAATCACAATACTTGCATAAGCGGTATCGCGACAGGAAAAAGGAGAAGTCACAACAAGTTGCGTTGTAAAAGTTCCTTGCGTTGTATAGGTATGCGAGGGACTAATCGCAGTGGATGTTCCGCCATCTCCAAAATTCCAGGCATAAGAAAATCCTCCGGTGGAATTGTTTAAAAATCCGATTGGTGTTGTAGCACAAACTGTGTCGGGCAAGGCTGTGAAATCTGCAATAGGTAAAGGATGAACTGTAATGGGTGCAGTAACGGTAGTTGAACAACCATGTACTGTGGTAATTTGCAGTGACACTGTGTAAACACTATCGTTGGATGCTGCAACATACGTCTGCACAGGTGGTGAAGAAAGAACACTTGTTGCTCCATTGCCCAGATTCCATGCATACACATCACCAACACTTACTGCAGAAGTATTTGCAATGCTTACATCCAAAGGTGTACATCCCGAATTCGGCGTTAAAGAAAAGGAAGGAACAGGATTAGGAAAGCGATCAACGATTAAGGTATCGCTCGAAGAACATCCGAACTTAGTTACTTGCAGCACCACTTGTGCGGTTCCCTGACTTGCATACACTACCGGTCCCGGTGTGAAAAGCGTTGAGCTTGCGGGTGCACTACCCGATCCAAAATTCCATGCGTAGGTTCCTCCTGTGGTGGAATTGTTGGTGAAAGAAACATTTACCGGAACACAACCCGATGAAGGATTTGCAAGAATGTCTGCAATAGGATAAGGCGAAACCACAACCGTTCGAATCAAAGAATCAATTCCGCAAAATCCGTTTACTATCAGCTTCACCTGAAAGGTTCCCGGTGTGTTGTAAGTGACGGTATGCGGACCTTGTGTAGTTGCGGTTTGTCCATTTCCAAAATCCCAGGTCCAGCTTAATTGATCGCCATAAGATGATTCAACAAACACTAACGATTGTCCCACACAAATGGAATCGTCGCTCGCTGTAAATCGCGCATCTACCGCCGGGTGTACAAGAATGGATTCAGCATCGCTTCGTGTACCACAATGATTGGAAACGGTTAAACTTACCGTGTGTGTTTGTGTTGCATTTCCAACAGGAGCAGTAAACACCTGATCGGGAATGTTGTAAGTGTTGTAAAAATAAACACCATCGATGTACCATGCATAACTCACATTGTTTCCCGAACTGAAATTATTGACATCCACCGTTAATGGAGTACAACCTTCTGTTGGTGTTGCAGTAATGTTGGCAACAGGAATCGAATCAATCACATAATTGATTACGGTAGTATCGAATCCACAAGCATTTCCGGCAACAAGTGTTACGGTATAAGTTCCTTGTGTTGGATAATTTTGTGCAGGTGGATTGGTCACATTGGTATAGGTGTTTCCATTCCCCATGATCCATTGGTAATTGTTTGCGGGTTGTGCTCCACTCGAAAGATTAGAAAATGTAACCGATTGCGGTGCGCATCCTAAATTCCCCAAACCTGCCAGAGAAGAAGTAAAATTTGAATTTGGTCCACCAACAATGACAATCGGCGAAATGGTTGCTGATGCACTGTTGCAACTGTTTGCTGCAGTCAATGAAATGGTATATGTTCCCGCAGTATTGTACACATGCGCAGGTGGCGTAGAAGATGTGGTCGTAACCGGAGGTGTTCCATCGCCAAAATTCCAGGTATAGGTATTTGCGTTAACCGACAAATTGCTGAGTGTGGTTAAGGGATGAGGAGTACAACCTGAATATTCGGTAATGTCGAGTGTTAATGAAGCCGACACATATTTTTCAAAAACAACGGTTAACGTTTGTGTGGCTGTACATCCATTGGCATGTGTGGCCGTCATGGTTACGGTGTAGGTTCCATAACTGGTATACGTATGTGATGAATTCTGTAAAGTGGATGTTTGTCCATCACCAAAATTCCACAAATAACTCACCGCATTTGTAGTAGTGTTGCTGAACGTTACCGTTTCACTGGTCATCGGATTTCCCGGCAATAAACAATTGTTCAGATCACCATCTCCATCATCTCCTGAAATAGAAACATTGGGAATATCTAATACGGTAACCGTAAACGATTGCACATCACTGCAGCCTGCAAAATTGGTAGTAGTAAGGGTTACGTTGTAGGTTCCGCCGGCAGCATATACATGCGAAGGATTCTGCAAGGTAGAAGTTTGACCATCTCCAAAATTCCATGCATACGTAGTAGCTCCCGATGTTCCTGTAGAAGTATTGGTGAAGGATATGGTTGTTCCTGCACAAGAGTTATTGTTGTTGAATGAAAAATTTGCATTCGGAATATTGTGCACGGTAACCGTTACAAAAGCAGTATCGCTGCAAGGAACCGAAGCATCTTGCGCAATCAGTCGAAAGGTATATGTCCCTACCGCATTTACACTGGATGTATTTGGCGCAACCAAACCATTGGTGACATCAAACAAAACACCATTGCGGTACCAGCGGTAAGTCGCGCTTCCGTTGTTGGCACCTGTACTGGTATTGACAAAAGAAATTGTGGTAGGTCCGGGTCCGCAGATATTTACCGTACTTGCCGAAAATGAAGCAACAACATCGGGACAATTTGCATTTGCTTTACGTACAGGAAAGCATAACAAGAGCAACAATAAAAATTGTACGCAATTGAAGAAGGACCCTTTTTTAAATGCAATCGAAAACACCTGGCAAGTAGTTCAATACCAAGACGCCCCTAACCTAGTGGAGGTGCCCTGTACGAAACAATTTAGGCAATTTTCTTCACAAGATCGAGCAATCGTGCAGAATAACCACTTTCATTATCATACCAACCCACAACCTTCACCATTTTCCCGATAACTGAAGTCAATTGTGCATCGAAAATACAGGAATGGGGATTGCCTACACAATCGATAGAAACAATCGGATCCTCCGTATAATCAAGGATTCCTTTCAATTCGTTTTGTGCTTTTGATTTGAAAGCAGCATTGATCGCTTCAACGCTAATAGGATTACTTACAATAAAAGTGATATCCGTCAGTGATCCATCCGGAACAGGGACACGAATACCACAACCACCAACTTTTCCTTCCAAATCCGGAAATATTTTGGTGATGGCTTTGGCAGCACCTGTGGTTGTTGGAATTATGGAAACCGCTGCTGCACGTGATCGACGCAAATCGGCATGCGGGGCATCATGCAAACGCTGATCGCCGGTATAACTATGCACTGTAGAAACATAACAACTTTCGATGCCACACAATTCGTGCACGATTTTAATCAATGGCGCAGCACAATTGGTTGTGCAGGATGCATTGCTGATGACACGATCATTAGGATCGTACAAATGCTCATTGATTCCCAAAACCAAGGTCTTCACATCATCACTTTTTGCAGGTGCCGAAATGATCACCTTTTTTGCTCCTGCAGTTACATGTTTTTCAGCGCCTTCACGGGTTGTAAAGTGACCGGTTGATTCAACAACAACATCAATCTCCAATGCTTTCCATGGCAACTCTTCCGGGTTTTTCGCGGCATAACATTGGATGATGTGCTGATCTATTTTTATTTGTCCCTTTTCTCCGGAAACTTCTCCCTTGTACTTTCCATGCACTGAATCATACTTAAACAAATGCGCCAAAGTATGTTCATCCGTAAGGTCATTGATGGCAACAACTTCTACATTCGGATCCTGCAAGGAATAGCGCATAAACACACGACCAATCCTTCCAAATCCATTAATCGCAACCCTGATTTTTTTTCCCATAGTGATGTTGTTTTTTCAAAAGTAGAAATATTCAAAACAAAAAGCCCCGCAGATTTACTACGGGGCTTTTTGAAAAAATGTTGCTCTAATTATTTTGCAATGACCATACGGCCTTGGTGCTTGTAATTACCGGCACTTACATGAATGATGTATGTACCATTGGAAAGGTCGCCTGCATTGATGCTCACATTTTGAACACCTGCGTTACGGTTACCAAGTGCAATGGTTTTTACCATTTGTCCGTTGAGTGCAAATACATTCACGGTAACATCGCTGTTCTCTTTTGTTTCGAAGCTAATGGTACCATTATCAACCATTGGATTAGGGAATACACGAACCGGCAAAACCACATTGGTGTTGTCACGTGAAACCTCATCGCGAACAGAAAGAAGATCTTCTGAACGCCAGATACCACGGCCATGAGTACCGATGTAAACCTCACCCGGACGGTTGGTTCCTTCACTCCAGCTGCGCCATTGCTGACGAACTGCATAAACAGGAACTAAACCGGGACCGTTTGTTTGGTTTTGATAAGTCCATACAGTAGATGAACCATTAATGTTATCCGTCACATAAACACCGGACTCTGTACCAATAATCACCTGGTCAGGATTGTTTACGTTGATTACTGCATCATACACAGGAATACTTGGCAAAGAAGATCCATGGATTGAATTAAAGGTTGTGGTGGTGACAGTAGTTGCAGCAGTAACCGATTCAAGAACGCGACCTGAAGAGTATCCGGTAAGGGTAATCACAACGTGATCCGGATCGTTGGCATCAATGGCAATTCCACCAATTGGAGAGCTTCCGTTGTAAATTTGCGTTGTAGTTAACACCGTAGATGGATCATCTGATGAGGTGTACATATACATGTTATTGAAACCGGAAACACGGTAAACTTTTCCATCCCAGGTACCAATAAAGAGGTGATCTCCATCTGCAGAGAACTCCAATGCACTTGCATCTTTACCTGAAAGCACGGGATACCAATTTGGAGTGGTATTGAAGCGCATGGCTTCACGTGTTACCAACACTTCATTGGTAGATGTACTGTTGTTGTAAATAGAAACAGCGTACAACGTTTGAATAGGATCTACAACACGAATGGTATCATCTTCCAACAAAGGAGCAGTAAGAATGACATACAATTCCTTTTGCAAAGTTTGTGAATTGTAAAACAAGGTGTCACCTGCAAGATAATCTTGGTTGGCAATAACATTAAATGAATCAGTTGAGTTTAAATCATTTGCATTTTCATACAAACGACCACAAGTTCTGAATTGGAAAGGGAATCCGTCGCCGGGAGCAAGACCCATTCCGTCGAAGCTTGCACCACCATCATCGGAACGCTCAACATCACCATAATAAACTGATGCAAAAATCACATCGTCGTCAATATGAGAGATATCGCAATCGAATCCGTCACCACCACGTACACTTTCGAATGAACGAAGCGATACGCCTTCATGGCGATTGATGGTTGTACCATTATCTTGTGAACCGCCCATTACATCACCATCTGCAGAATATCCGATACCGTAATATTGGGTTACATTATACCCTTTGTTAGCAGCAAAGAAGTTCTGACCTTTATCAGGTGATTTTCCGATACCACCATCATTACCGATGAAGAGGATATCGTTTTCATCCCATACCATTTCGTGGTTATCTGCATGCACATAAACAGGAGAAATAGGAGAAGCAAACCAAAGTGAGCGTTGTTCCCACTGACCAAAGGCAGGGTTAATATTGGCAGCTCTTGTCCAGGCATAAACATCGATTCCACCCAAAAGGAACTGATTAGGATTGCCCGGAATACCCGATGCAATATTATTATAAACACCTTGTCCGTTTGCAGAGATGTAAGGATCAAATTGGCTTCCGCCAGGAGCGATTTCAGTCCAGGTTTGACCATTATCCTCAGAGATGTAAACTCCTTTAAGTGTTCCACCGCTACCTTGAACGATGGAGGCAAAAACATTCCACTGGTTGTTGTCATTCTTTTCGTGAGAAATGGCATACACAATACGTGAAGCACCACTTCTTGGAATTTGAGTTGCACCGCTACCTGATACATCAGCGAATGAAGCACCTGCATCGGTTGAAACCCAAGTATTGATAATGCTTCCGGAAATACCGGCAACAATAAATTGACCATCTTTTGAAACTTGAAGATCGTGACATTTACTTGCAGGTGTTCCCGGCGCTGTAGTAAAGGTAGAACCGTCAAACGATTTCAAACCTGAACTGGTTGCACACCAAATTTTTCCTGCAACGTTTGGATCTGCTTTCAATTCTGCGAAATCGGTATTGGAGGTACCGGCCACATTTACCCAAGTAGTTCCATAGTCATCGGAATAGTAAAGACCATTTCCGGTAAAACCTTCGTTGAAATAGTTGCCATTATCGAAACCTGTACCTACATAGATACGACCGTTTCCATCCTGACAAATAGAGGCAATTGCCAAGTTTTCTTCGAAAGAATCGATTCTTGCCCAAGTGTTACCAAAGGTGCTTGAATAAAACAAACCACCTGAAACACTTCCGGCCCAAACATGGTTGGTTCCGCGATCATCGATTAAGATGGCGCGTGTACGACCCCCGATGTTATCCGGACCTTCTTCAATCCAAGCAAGATTGGAAGCACGGTTCATTGAACCCTCAGCAATCATTTGCTTGATTTGTTCACGCGTTTGTCGGATCAATGCAGGGTTGTATACCCCGTTTTCATCCAGGCGTTCAGCTTTGTAAAGCGCTAAAGCATCATCCACTGTAGGAGCGTCCATCTGCGCGGAACGCGAAACAAAAGCCGCGTCACGATTGCCAAGCATGGAAGCTGCAGAATACATTCCTGCAATCACTCCAATGCTCAACGTGCTGTAGAGTAAAATTTTTTTGTTCATAGAGCAACAACTTTGAGAGGTCGTTATTTTTTAAGGAACACAAATAAAGGAAATGTTAACCTTTAAATCAAGGAATAAATAGGCAAAGGCAGTAAAATGACAAGGAAAGTAAATTCTGTGTAAAGCCGATCGAGAGAAAAATCCTAAAACAGGTGTTTTTCAGCGTGATAGGAAGAACGAACCAAGGGCCCACTTTCCACATATCTAAACCCTTTGCTGAGGGCAATTTCTTTGTACTGCTCAAAACGTTCGGGGGTTACAAATTCTGCCACCGGCAAATGCTTTGGAGAAGGTTGCAAATACTGACCCATCGTGAGAATATCCACTCCAACGGAAGCCAAATCTTCGATGGTTTCCAGGATTTCTTCATGTGACTCACCCAATCCGAGCATGATACCCGATTTGGTACGCATACCGCCTTGTTTGAGACGCAGGAGCACTTCAAGACTGCGGTCGTATTTGGCCTGAATCCGCACCTCCTTTGTAAGACGGCGCACTGTTTCTAAGTTATGTGAAACAACCTCAGGAGCAACATCTATAATACGTTGCAGGTTCTCCCATTTTCCTGCAAAATCAGGAATAAGCGTTTCCATAGTGGTTTCGGGCGATTTACGACGAATGGCCTTAACCGTTTTCTCCCAAATTTCGGAACCTCCGTCAGGCAAGTCATCGCGATCTACTGAAGTAATGACACAATGTTTCACCTTCATCAGGAAAACACTTTGTGCTACACGGGCAGGTTCAAATTCATCAACAGCTAAAGGGCGACCTGTAGACACATTGCAAAAACCGCAAGAGCGCGTGCAAATATTTCCCAAAATCATGAAGGTCGCAGTGCCTTCACCCCAACATTCACCCATGTTCGGACAATTGCCGCTTTCACAAATCGTATGAAGCTTGTGTTCGGAAACCAGTTCACGAACCTTTTTATAATTTTCTCCGGTTGGAAGTTTTACGCGCAACCACTTGGGTTTGGGTGTACGCTGCATCAGTTGTTCTTCGGCACTCATCGTTCTCAGTAATATTTGCCCCCAAATATAAAGTTCAAATAAGGAGTGAGGAAATAAGGTTTATTGACATCTCCTGCCATGATTTGAATTTCTTTCGGATAATAATCCAAAGAAACGCCCACCTCCAGGGCGCGTATGCGATCATCTTCGGGATGAATTTCAAAATGCATTCCGAATTTAGCCTGTGCGCCAATGTGAATTTTCATTTCATCCATTCCAAGCGACCACCTCGACCTCCCATAGATATTGTCCACATTGTGTTTCGAAGGGTCGTATTTTTCATCAACAACGGGAAGCAAAGGATCGTTCGGCTTAATGATGGCCAGATAAACCGGCTTCGCAAAAGCAATGGACGGGCCAATTCCCCAGTTGAAACCTACCTCCACACCTTGCGTGCGGAGCTTTTTAAATAAAATTTTTCTTCCGCCATAAAAGGGACGAGCAACCAAAACGGCATTCATTTTTCCGAAATAGTAGCCCTTTCCGTCATCGTAAACAGGATTGTAAACCTTCACTTCTTTATCGTGACGCATATTGACCAAATCCAGCCCGAAGGAGGTCTTGTATAAATCCGTTGTATTTCTTCCGTAACGAAAATGAATACCAACCCCATTGGTATGCCAAATGAAACCACCGGCCGCTTCCGAACGGTAATAGGTTCCCACCTCTTCTTCTGCAGGTTTTTGTGCTGAGCCTTCAACACTGCAAATGAAAAGAAACGCAAGGGCAATAAAGGCTTTGTGTATCTTAGCCATTCCAACAAACTTACAATAAATAACGCTTAAGACCGGAAAATGTTATGGAAATTTCAGTGATCAAGTTTAAGGGCGAATTGAGGACAGAAGCGGAACACCTCGCCTCAGGAAAAACCATTATTACCGATGCGCCAACCGACAATCACGGGAAAGGGGAAGCATTTTCACCAACCGACCTGATGTCCACTTCTTTGGGTGCATGCGCCGTCACCATCATGGGAATTGCTGCCAACAATCACGGATTTCCTTTAGGCGATGTTGAAATACGCATTGGCAAATACATGGCCTCCAATCCCAGAAGGGTAGAAAAAATCACGGTACAGTTTCATATACCCAATTTGGATTATGATGAAAAGCAAAAGAAAATTCTTGAAACTGCAGCTTTAAATTGTCCTGTTTCCAAAAGCCTTCATCCTGATCTTATTCAGGAATTCAGTTTTGTTTACCACTGAATACGGTCGGGTGCAATTTCGAAATGCGACCAATGTCCGATGCATTTTCCTTGCTTGAAAACCAATAGCTGAGGCGATTCGTGACGCACATCGGAAAGGTTGGCAATCTGATTCGACAAGGAACGATTGGCCAATAAATCGAGATACAAAACCGGTACTTCGGGGAAAAATTGCTCCCATTTGCGCTCCATTCGATCGAGTGCGGCGGAACTGATGGAACAACGGGTAGAATGCTTGAATACAGCAAAAACAAAAGCCGGATCGTTTTTTCCCTGATCCAGCTTTTGCAAAAAATCTTGTTCGGATGTTAAAACGATCCAATTCACGCTATTAACGAACTGAAGCGGTATTTTGGTTCAATTTTACTGACACTGAAGTGTAAGCCGGACATTTCTGCCCTCCTTTTTTTCTGAACAATCCGCAGGAGGTTAACAGGGAGGCACTGATCAACACGAGGGCGGCAAACGTAAATACTTTTCTCATTTGGTGTTCCGGTTTAGGTAATTTGCTTTGTTTGGTTTGTTTTGCGGATGAAAAGATAAATAAAGTTTCCTTAAAAATAAAAATCAACGATTTTTACAAATGATAAGTCTATTGGAAATGGGAATACAAATGGAGGCAGGTTGGCAAGCGGCATTGGAGCAAGAGCTTCATTCGTTCTATTTTGCGAACCTTCAGGATTTTGTGACCAAGGAAAGAAAAGAAAAGGTGGTATTCCCTCCGGAAAGATTTGTTTATGAAGCCTTCAACAAAACTCCTTTTGATCAGGTCAAAGTGGTATTGATTGGTCAAGACCCCTACCATGGCGCAGGACAAGCACATGGCTTAAGTTTTTCGGTTCCCGCGGATGTAAAACTACCTCCCTCCTTGCGGAATATTTACAAAGAATTACGCGACGATCTTGGCATTGCACCTGCGCTTTTTGGCGATTTAAGCCAATGGGCTGAACAGGGTGTTCTGTTGCTTAATGCCACGCTTACTGTAAGAGAGGGTGAAGCCGGATCCCACCAAAACAAAGGATGGGAACAATTTACGGATGCTGTAATCCGTATACTTTCGGAACGAAAAACGGGATTGGTCTTTTTGCTTTGGGGCAATTATGCGCAAAAAAAAACAGCCTTAATTGATGCTTCCAAACACCACATTCTTTGCTCGGCACATCCGTCCCCTTTATCGGCACATCAAGGATTTCTGGGAAACAAACACTTTTCGAAAACCAATGCATTATTGGCAAAATCCGGGAAGACCCCTATTGATTGGCAATTGGAATAATCTGATTTTATCTACGTTTATAACACATGCGAAAGCTTCCATTGACAATTCTATTTCTCTTGCTTGGATTTACCTCCTCGGCCCAAGAGTGGAAAATTGAATTGTCGTGCGACGCATTACCCGCTTCATCCGAGATTAAATTAAAAAGCGGATACAAGTCTGAATTCGAAGCAAGGAAGGCCATTCGTCAAGTTCAACAAGAATTGTTCTCCGCAGGATACGCAGCATGTTCCGTTGATTCCATACATATGACCAACCGAATTTTGCATGTGTGTTTGTATGTTGGACCTTCTTACCAATGGGGCAACATTCGATCAGGAAATGCTGAAGAAGAAATGTTGAATCAAATTGGCTTTAGAGAAAAAATCTACCGCAATAAAATTTTTCACCGAGATGATTTATTGCGCCTCTCCGAAAAAGTCTTGAATTATTATGAAAATAACGGATACCCTTTTGCATCCATGCATTTGGATTCGCTACAAAGCAAAGACCATACTTTCTCCGGGGCCTTACACATCGAAAAAGGAAAAAAAATAATCATCGATACATTAATTGTTAAAGGCGATGCTAAAATAACAGAGACCTATCTCAGCCACTTTATTTCCTGCAAAAAAGGTGATCTCTATAACCAATCGGTATTGAACAAAATCGACAACCGCTTGCGCGAAATTTCGTTCGTGGAATTGTTACGCCCGACCGAAATCGTTTTTACCGAAAAACAATGTCAGGTAGTGCTGTACATCGGCAAAAAGAAATCGTCACAATTCAATGGTGTCATCGGTATTTTACCCGACAATACCACCGGAAAAATTACCATTACCGGAGATGCGCGCTTGCGTTTGCGCAATGGCTTTGGCAAAGGAGAACTCATTGATTTGAACTGGAGGAAACTTGCATCGGAAGTGCAGGATTTGAAAATCAATTTCAATTATCCCTACTTATTTAAATCCGCATTGGGGACTGATCTTTTCCTGAAAATGTATAAAAAGGACACGACCTATCTTGAGCTACACAAACATGCAGCGCTTCAATACCAGTTGCGCGGAGGGAGTTTTTTCAAGTTGTTTATTCAACACCAAACCAGCGATTTGTTAAGTCCGGGCATGTACACCACAGCAAGTACATTACCCACTTTTGCAGATGTAAGTCTATTGCTTTACGGTGCAGGATTAAAATATGACCGCCTGGATTACCGCCTCAATCCAAGAAGTGGTTTTTCGGTGCAAATGGAAGGTAGTGCGGGAAATAAAAAAATCAGAATCAATCCTAAACTCGATATTAGTCTTTACCAAAACACCGATCTGAGTACTACCCAAATCAACGGGAATTTATTCGCGGAATTTTTTATTCCGGTCATGCGGCGACAGACCATCCGATTCAGCATCAATACTGCGGGTATTTACAATGAAAATCTTTTCAGGAATGAGCTGTTGCGCATAGGAGGAATTCGAACCCTTCGGGGATTTGATGAAGAATCGATTCAAGCTTCGATGTATGGCATTGGCACCATCGAGTGGCGCTTTTTACTCGATCGCAATTCAGCATTCTATTTGTTCTTCGATCAGGCCTGGTATGAGCGGAACATACGCGATGAATATTTTTCGGACAGCCCAAAAGGATTTGGAGCAGGAATCTTTTTTCAGACCAAAGCAGGAACATTCAGCTTCAATTACGCCTTGGGTTCACAACAACAAAATCCTTTCCAATTGCGCGCTTCCAAAGTTCATTTTGGTTTTGTAAATTACTTCTGATTTTCACTCCGATGAAGCGCTTTTTATGGATCATGCTCATGCTCTGGATGGCCCCGGTTTTTGGACAAAAATCGAACGATGCTGAATTTGCACTGTTGCTGATTGATTACGTTAAAGCGCATTATCCAAAACTCAACATTCCTAATTTTGTTTATGTGTCGGTAAAACACCAGCATTTGTACTTTATTTCAGACACTACGATCGTTGCCAATTATCCTGTTTCAACCTCTAAATATGGAACCGGAAATCAACTGAACTCCGAAAAAACACCTATCGGATTGCATCGCGTCTGCAAAAAAATTGGCGACCAAACCCCTCATGGTGGAATCATAGATCATTCGGGATTCACAGGAAAAATCGCTGAGATCATTCTCAGCAAAGTAAGCAACGGAAAAGATTGGCTCACCACACGCGCGATGCGATTGGAAGGAATGGAATACGGAAAAAACAAAGGCGGCAATTGCGATAGTTTTGTACGTGAAATCTACATTCACGGCACGCATGAAGAAGGCTTAATCGGATTTCCGGCAAGTCATGGCTGTATCAGACTGCGCAACTCCGACGTTATTGAATTGTTTAACCAATGTCCCAACGGAATGTTTGTACTCATTCTGCCTTATTGATTAATGGATCACTTCAAATTTTCCGCGGTAAGTCAGCGTAACATCCCTACCTATAATTTCATAAAAATACATACCGGAAGACAATCCCAAAGTTGAAAACTCCACAAGTGAATTGCCTATAATTTCGGTTTGCGCTACGCGCTTTCCTTGCATGTTGTAGATCTGAATATCAAACGAAAACATGCGTGGATTGGCCAAATAAAACCAAGCGCTTTCTTGTGCCGGATTTGGATACACGCCGAATTCAGCACTCGTTTCAATGCGCGGAGGAGGAGTAAATTCCAGCAGAAACAAGCCATTGCGTTGATCACTGATGAGTATTTTCTTTCCACCGGGAAATACATGAATTCCCCATGCACCGGAAAAATCATTTTCTGTAGCGAAATAGGTATCAAACCATCCCGATAGAACAGGATCGGACGGATGGGATACATCGAAAATTTGCAATCCATCGTAGTAATACGACAAATACACGTAATCACCCATAAGTATAGGATTGTGTGCCGTTGTATTTGAATTTCCTAAAGACTTAAAATTGGCCACAACCTGAATGTCGGAGAGGTCGGAAACATCACAATATTTTACCGGTCGACCTGGTGTTTCATCTGTAAAAACATATTGTTTACCATTTTCCGAAAGCCAACCGGAATGGTTATAGCCTGAATAAGGATAGCTCGATAAATCACCAATAATGATTGGTACGGAAGGATTTGCAAAATTGACTACTACCACACCTGATGGTCCGCAATTCAACCAAGCCGTGTCGTTGCGCACATAAGCATCGTGCACATATTGCACCATATTAAAATGCGACATCAATTGAGGTTGTTGTGGATTACTCAAATCATAAACCGATAAAGCATCTTCTCCGGTAAGATTTGAATTTGGTCCGCAGATGTACATCCTTGCTGAAGCGGTATCAATAAAAATGCTATGCGCTCTTTGCACCAAACTGTCGGAATCATACACCACATGCAATGAATCGGGCATGTAGCTTAAATCAATGATTTGTAAAGAAGACAATCCTTGATCGCAAATGGCATACACATATCCGTTGTAGAAAAATGCGTCGCGGTTGATAACCTGATTGCTGATTATTTTTCCGGGAACTTCACCTCGGTAAATCAATTGGTCTTCATTCGAAATTTCCAGAATAACGGTGCCATCCGTGGTACACAATGCTGCAAATTCTTTTCCGTTGTAGTTGAAACCATGTACATCAGAATAAAAATTTTCTGCAATGTTTTGGGTAATGGAGGAATTGTGCCAAAGGTCTTTTTGAATGACCTGAAAAGCACTTTGCGCTTGCACCTGAAAAATCAGAAAGCTGAACCACAAGAAAAGTATTCCATTTCTTACCTGTTCAACTAAGTATTTATTTTTCGCGGTATTGGTCAACGTGTTAATTTTCCTTAAAAATACAATGTTTTGGACCAAAACCATGTTCTTAAAACTTACCCAATAATGCTTGCTCCCAAAATAGGCAGGCAATCGAAATAAACTCTATTTTTACCCCACAAATCAACCAGTGTCCGACGCTCTCGTAATCATACCCACCTACAACGAAAAGGAGAATATTGAAAACATTCTTCGTAAAACCTTTTCACTGGCAAAGGATTTCCATGTGCTTATTGTGGATGATGGTTCTCCCGATGGTACCGCACAAATAGTTCGCGATTTGATGCAAGAGTTTCCGGGTCGACTCTTTATGGAAGAACGCAAAGGCAAAGGTGGTTTGGGAACGGCCTACATTCACGGATTTCGCTGGGCTTTGCAACATGAATACGGATACATTTTTGAAATGGATGCCGATTTCTCGCACAATCCCGACGATTTGGAACGTTTGTACAAAGCCTGTGCAATAGATGGATTTGACATGTCGGTTGGAAGCCGTTACTGCAAAGGTGGTCACGTAAAAAACTGGCCATTTACCCGCTGGCTGATGAGCTATTTCGCTTCTTTGTATGTCCGCATCATTTTGTGGATCAACATCAAAGACACCACCGCCGGATTTAAATGCTACAAGCGTCAGGTCCTTCAAACCATCGATTTGGATAATATCCATTTTGTGGGATACGCTTTTCAAATTGAAATGAAATACACCGCCATTCTGCATGGCTTCCGCATCAAAGAAGTGCCCATTACCTTTATTGACAGGCAGTTCGGTCAATCGAAAATGAGCATGAAGATTTTCCGGGAAGCTTTTTGGGGTGTCTTTAAAATGCGTAGAAAAAAAGTGAAGTCCGTTCGCTAAGTTCTTCGTAAAAGTGAAGCATTCGCTCTTTATTTTTGGGCAAAATTTTTCTTATGATTCTTATCCGCAACGCCCGAATTGTTAATGAAGATAAAATTTTCGAAGGCGACGTAGCCATTGAGGGTGCTTTCATTCGCGCCATTGGGACCAATCTTGAAGGTCATTTTGAAAAAACCATAGATGCAAAAGGGAAATATTTACTCCCCGGATTGATTGATGACCAGGTTCATTTCCGCGAACCCGGTCTCACGCATAAAGCAGAAATTTACACCGAAGCCAAAGCTGCTGTTGCCGGAGGAATTACTTCCTTCATGGAAATGCCTAACACAGTGCCCAATACTTTAACCCAAGCCTTGCTGGAAGAAAAATACCAACGTGCACATGAGGTTTCACTGGCGAATTATTCTTTCTTCATGGGCGCCTCCAACGACAACCTCGATGAAGTTTTAAAAACCAACGGCAGAAATGTTTGTGGTGTAAAAATCTTTATGGGTTCTTCTACCGGAAACATGTTGGTGGACAAACACGATGTACTCGAAGCCATTTTCTCTCAATGCAAATTGCTTATTGCAACCCATTGTGAAGATGAAGCAACCGTCCGCGCCAACAACGAAAAATTCAAACAGGAATACGGCGATAAATTAGACGCTACATTCCACCCCATCATCCGCAATGAAGAAGCTTGTTACCTCTCCTCTTCTCTGGCGGTTGATTTAGCCAAAAAATACGGAACACGATTACACATCCTTCATATTTCCACTGCCAAAGAAGTTGAGTTGTTCGATTCCAAAACACCACTCAAAGAGAAAAAAATTACCTCCGAGGCTTGCGTGCACCACCTCTGGTTTAGCGATGAAGATTACAAAACCAAAGGAAATTTCATCAAATGGAATCCTGCCGTAAAATCGGCTAAAGACCGTGATGGCATTTTAAAAGGTGTTTTGGATGACCATATTGATGTATTGGCCACCGATCACGCGCCACACACCTTCGAAGAAAAATCGCAACATTACACCACAGCGCCAAGCGGCGGACCATTGGTTCAGCATTTTTTACCTGCACTTTTGGAAATGCATCATCAAGGAAAAATCAGTCTGGAAAAAATTGTAAGAAAAGCTGCACATAACGTAGCCGATTGTTTTTGCATTGAGAAACGCGGCTATATCCGTGAAGGTTATTTTGCCGATTTGGTCTTGGTAGATTTGAACGCACCATGGACCGTTGAAAAAAGCAATATTCTTTACAAATGCGGATGGTCGCCTTTTGAGGGACAAACCTTCCATGCGCAAATCACCGACACTTTCGTCAGCGGACATCATGCTTACTCCAATGGCGTTTTTGACGAATCGAAAAAAGGAATGCGCTTATTGTTTGAACGTTGAAAAAAATCGTGCTACATATTTGTTTCGGAGTTCTTCTCGCGGGTTCATGCAAACCGAGTATGGAAGAAATACCCACGCCCGAACCCTACTACGATGATCAAAAAATGATTGAAGTTCTGGTGGACATGCACCTCACAGAGGCTCTCATTTCCACGCAGGTGAACCTTAGCGATTCGCTTTCAAAACAAACGGAAGAGGAATACCGTCAACTATTCAAAAGGCATCAAATAACCAAAGAAGGATTTCAAAAAAATGTTGAATACCTATCGCACAAAATGGATCAGTTTTCATCCTTTATGGACCGTGTGGTGGACAGCCTGAATGTTTTAAATACTTCCTTGCGCTGATTATTTCACAACCAAACGTTGCGCATCTATAATTTTCCCGCTTCGGTCCGAAAGCAAAACCAAATACATTCCGGAAGGCCATTGAGAGACATCAAAACGCAATTGGTCTTGACTCGCCGCCATCATGGTCACTACTTTACCATTGGCATCGAACACCTGAACATTATTGACTTGCATGTGATTTGGCCACTCCAGGGAAACCCAGTCATTTGAAGGGTTCGGAACAATTTTCAAAAGATTTTGGTGTTGCTCCTGAATGCCAACTGTTGACACTTTAATACCTAAAGCATAATCGCCGGCTTTCAAGGAATCGATTTGAACGGATCCGATTTTATCGGTTTTATTCGAAGCTGTAAACATGGAGTAATTGGGATACTCGATCCAATTCGTTGCTGTATTCGGACGCCAGAAAAGAACAAGACTATCTTCGTGAAAAGCAACCGCACCGTGATTTACCATAAGACTATCATCAAGATATCCGGCCGCTGTTGTTGTTCCGTTGTAATCAATTTTTCCGCGTGTAACAATGTTTTCCAAGTCAATGCCGGAAACTCGCCAATAGCGGTCGGGTGAAATCAAACAGAAAAAATTTGCCTGAATAAAATCATCTGCTCCAACCCAATGCTGCTCCACTCGGAAAAAAGCTGAATCGGTAACGGCAGAAGTGGTGATCTGAAAATTGGCATGCGAAAGAGATTTCAAACCTGTAGTTTTGATCACAAAATTTTCTCCGGTGACGGCATCACTAATACGTTCATCTTCATTAAGCGTAACCATTGCAGGCTGAAAGGGAACACTGATGGTAAAACTCATGGATGGTCCGCTCATGACAATGGCTCCACTATGCACGTTCCAATTGGCATCGCGGAAAAAAACATTCAATGGAACATTGTTGTAATAATGTGGCGCACGACGAAGTTTTTGTTTTACATAAATCGTTACATCGTATGTCAATCCATTGGCTTGCACATGAAAAGAATCGATACTGAATTCAGGCCATCCCGGATTGAAAATCCAGTCTTCGAAAAAATCTGTTACATCAACCCCGGCTATGCTATTGAGTTGATCGCGAAACTGTGTTGAATTCAGATTTTGCAAAAAGTTATTTGCTTGGATGGTTTGCAATCCGAGGAAGAATAATGAATCACCCATGTACGAACGCATGGTATGAATAACATCGGAACCTTTGTCGTAGGTTGTAGTTCCGTAGGTTACCGCTTGGGGCATCGCTGCAAGTGACCACCATCCGCCATCATCTACATGTGCTTTCCACAACATTTTTTTATGATTGGATCGCACTTCATTATCATAGGCCGTTCTTCCATGCACAAATTCAAGAAATAATTTTTCCGAATAGGATGCCATTCCTTCGTTAATCCACATGTGTTCGGCAGTTTCACAGGTGAGCAAATTTCCCCACCAATGGTGCGATAATTCATGCGCCATTAAGGTTTCGTATTGCGTGTTGCCGGTAATGGTAGCTTGTGGATAAGAAATGTTGGTGGCATGTTCCATCGCTCCTGAACTAAAAGGCACCAATGAATAACCAACTTTATTCCAGATATAAGGACCATAATACGTTTCGAAAGCTTCCATGGCACCAAACAAATTCACGAATGAATTTTTCATGTTACTGGTATCTCCCGGCAATGCCGTAAGCTGCACAGGAATGGTTGTGCCAAATACAGGAGAGACATAGGTTTGATTGACATGCGTATAAGGTGCGACGTTGATACCGGCAAGGTAAGTTGGAATGGGAGTATCCATGCGCCATTGCGTGTAGGTATCTGAACCAATTGTGTTTTCTGAAACCAAATAACCATTTGCATACGCACGTTTTCCATTGTTGGTTTTGATGAAAAAATCGTAGGTCGCACGTTCTGCGAAATTGTCGAAACAAGGATGCCATACACGACCATAATTGTGCGGTAAAGCTTCAAATCCTACACCCAGATTAAACGAATAATTTCCGTTCCAATACCAACCACCCCAGCCGCTGGGATCCATTTGTGGCGTACCATGGTAGAATACGGTCAGCTCTGTTGTATCGGTGTTGTTCATGGAATTCAACAGCGTAATCCGAAGTAAAGTATCGGAATACACATAAGAAACATGCGTTCCGTTTTGCAAAACAGAATCGATGTTCATGTGTAGTAAATCGAGAGCAATGGAAGGTACATTGTTTAAGAGCGAACGAAATTTGACTGTTGTAAATCCGGAAATGGTATGTCCTGCAAAATCGGTAATGTCCAAATTCACGGCGTAATTCAACACATCAATGGTATCACTGCGTTGGTTTCCTGTGAGTGAACGGTAAACAGGTGTTCCATTACTTCCACGGTGCACGCACTGTTGCGCCAACAAAATGGAAGTTTGAAATAAAAAGAAAAAAACAATAAGCAGACGAAACAATTTCATATCAGCGAATAACGATGGTTTGTGTAATGCGGTGTTGGTTCTGTTCCAGGGTTAAAAAATAAATTCCCGGTGCATATCCCGAAACATTTATAGAAAACGTTGAAGCGGAAAAAAAGTTTTGATCAATGCTTCTTCCTGTATAATCGTAAATGGTCCACTGACCTGAGTTGCCAAGATTGGTGCTCACCATCAGCTGATCTGACGCGGGATTGGGAAATACTTTTAAAGAAAGTTCATCAACACTTCCTACTCCACCAATAAAATCTTGCAATTGCAATTCAACATAAGATGCATTTACCGAAGAATGATAAACTGTGTTGTTTGCCACGAGTGTATCTCCCGCTGTATACATTACTCCACCGTTGCTGAGGTTAAGATCGTAACGCGGATAATTGGCTGAGGATATATCCAAACGAATGCGGTGACCGGTCAAAAAAGTGATACAACTGGTTTGCATTTCGATATCGACTTCATACAAAGTTCCGGGAACCATGGATGCAGTATCGCCGGTAGCGTAGCCATCACGAAAACGCATGCGACGAATTCCATCTCCTAACAACATAGATCTTCCATCGGGATAAACATCGTTTAAACGAATCGCAAAATCGGTATCGGTGCGGTCGGATGAAACCCATAAATGGACTTTTACTTTTCCTTTCATCACCACATCCTGACCCAATACCGGTGTCTCAAAAATCAAAAGATCACTTCGCGATTCAACCGAGTCGGTTTGGTCGTAAGGACCCTGCAACAAATCTTGACGCAAAGTAGCACCACCGTATGTTGGAGAAGGATTATGCGGATCGAAAACAAAGGAACTGTTTCCGGAAGTATTTTGTGGCAAACCGGAAATTAAGGAATGATCGTTTTGCAAATAAAGCCTTAAAGCACTCACATCCGATGGAGGCCAAACTGCAGTTGTGTTCCAATTGTTTTCACCCATTTGGAAATAGGTGATGTAACTTGTAGCATCAATGCCATTGTTTTGTCCAAGCAAATAATGATCGAAAAATAATAATGCGAGAGAGTCCGACCAACCTTCTGCCTCGGGATAAAACAAATCACCTTGATTCGCATCGCCCACATGCGCAGTACCATTTCCGCCATGCGCCCATGGTCCCATTATCAATCGGTGTTTATCGCGCACGGCTATAGGAGAAGTGGATCGCAATGCCAAAAAGTGATCGATCATTCCATCCGGACCATGATCATACCATCCGCCAATCATCATCATGGGCGTATTGATTTCATCAGCGAATTGCGAATTGTTTTCTGCAAACAACCATGTGATGTTGTAAAATGGATTTGCGAGCAATCCTGCAGACAATCCGTATCCTAAAGCATCCAATTGCTCTACATATTCTGTTCTGTAAACGCCTCCGGGGAAATAATCCTGATACATAAATTCCGGACTTGCCACCAATGGAACCGCACACACATGTGCAGGATGTTGTTCGCGTGCTGTTTCGAACTGTATTTTACCCAATGCTGAAGGACCCCAGGTTCCAACCAATCCGTTACTCCATGTTTGATTGACGATCCATTCAATGCAATCGTAACCATCCTCTCCACGGTTAGGACTTGCCACGGCAGCACTTGAAGAACCGTAAAATCCTCTCCAATCCACTACCACAAAAATATAATCTGAACTATTGAGGTTTTGTCCGATTCCCATTGGTAATCCAAATCGGAAAGGCAATCGACCATAAGGCGTTTGAACTAAAATTGTGGGACAAGAACTACAACCTGCAGGAATATAAACATCCGCAGCAAGTTTTTTTCCGTCGCGCATAGGAATCGAATCCACTACCGGATTCAGCACTGCCATAGCCTTACCATAACAAGAAAGGCAGAGAATAAGCATGAAAAGAAAACGCTTCATTCTCAAATTTAACGAATTCAATGGCTATTTCCTGCCGATAGCGCGTATTCGGCGACCGTTTCCTCATTGCAGATTTGTGCATCAAGAGGTTTGGCCGGGAAAACTTAGGGAAAGGACAAAATCAGGAATCCAACATTTTACCCAAATCCTTTTCACGTTCGTTTCCTCATTCTCCTTAAATTTACTGACAAGCGGCTAAAATCAGCTGCACTTTGTTTCTTAAATAGCAATCCTATGAAACCAAGCACGGAACTCTTTGATCTCATCAAATCGCTTACCAAATCGGAGAAGCGTTTCTTCAAACTGAGCTCTTCTTTGCAGGAGGGTGAGAAAAACTACCTGAAGATTTTTGATGCCATCGACAAGCAGGATAGTTATGACGAGGAAGAAATCAAGTTTCTTTTCAAAAACGAAACTTTCATCAAGCATTTACCCTCCGAAAAAAATCACCTTTATAAATTAATCCTGAAGAGTCTTCGTTCTTACCATGCGGATCATTCGGTGAGTTCTATTCTTCGACAGGAAATCAAAAACATTGAAATTCTTTTCAAAAAAGGCTTATACCGCGAAGCACATAAATTCCTGCAACGCGCAAAAAAACTCGCCAAAGAACACGAAAAATTCTACTATCAGTTCGAATTGATCAACCTCGAAAAACAACTTTTGGAAGAAGATTATGAATCGGGCGAATTTGACAAAGACTTAAACGAATTGGTCGCCGAAGAACAAGAGACCATTGAAAAATTACGCAACCTTGCCGAATACCACATCATCTATTCTAAAATCAATTACGTATTCAGACGCGAAGGATTTGCGCACAATGAAGAGGAAAAACTGATCGTAAGCGAAATTGAAAATTACCACCTCATCAAAGGCAAAAACACTGCATTATCTGCCCGCGCTTCAACCATCTGCTACTACATCAAGGGACTTTGCGCAACAACGAACCGCCAGTATCAGGACGCCTTTACCTTCTTTTTGAAAACCAAAGAAATCTTTGACCGCACGCCACACATCCGCAGCGATCTTGCCAAGCGGTATGTAAAAACATTGACCAACTTACTGTATTGTTACATCGATTCAAAAAACTTCGATGCAGCGTTTGATATGATCCAACAAATCAATGAGCTTCGCGACAAAGATGGATTTGACACTTTGGAGATGGAAGTCAAAATCTTCACGTCAACACACATTGCTCAATTGATGTTGCACAACAAAATGGGCGAATTCCAAAAAGCTGTGCGCTTATCCAAAGACATCATCGTTGGTATGGACAAATACGGAGAACGCATCAACAAAGAACAACAACTGCTTTTCTCCTACAACATTGCCTATGCACATTTCGGATTTGGTGAATACAAAGAATCATTGCAATGGATCAATTCCGTGCTTAACGATCCGGATCAAACCTTGCGCAGAGATATATACAATTTTGCACGCATTTTCAATCTCATCATTCACCTTGAATTAGGCAACAACGATTTGTTGGAATACACCATTAAATCGACCATTCGTTACCTCAATAAAAAGGAGAAAGATTATCTGGCAGAAGGAGTTATGATGAAATACCTCAAAAAACTCATTCGCGTAAATATGGAGTTCGATCGCAAAGAGGTTTACGAAAGCATGCGCGAAGAGCTTGTAAAACTTTTTGAAAACCCCGTTGAACGTGTGGTATTGGATTACGTTGACATCCTCGCCTGGCTTGACGGTAAAATAAAAGGACATTCGTTTAGTGATGCCGTAAAAAAACGAAATCTGATTCCTGCTTAAGGCTGTTTTTCGTACACGATAAAGACTTCACCGGGAGCTGATAATTCAACTGCTTGTTTGGAATACAAGTAAACATGCAGATGATTAAAATCTTTGCGCACATAAACCAATCGTGCCGGAAAATTATTCTCGGAATTTTCGAATACCAGACTGTCTTTATAAGGATCTCCTTTTAAAGCAAAAGCAACCGATTCCTTATCATTTTCAACCTCAACCACATAATTCCACACTCCGGAACGTTCTTCCATTTTCATTTTCTCGCGTGAAAGTGTATCTCCACCTCTTGCGAAAAAACCGGTTCCAATGATGTGACCCTCTTCATTCAACTCCCATGATTCTCCAAATTCACCAACATCCGGAATGGCATTGGTTTGTTTCCATTTGCCACTCAAAAACTGAAAAGGATGTTCCTTTCCGCATGACACAAAAATCAGGGCAAAGAAAATCCATGCAATCTTTTTCATCCTAGTTAGATTTTAGAATACGTTGTCGCGTTGCTTCATACAATATCATTCCGGTAGCAACAGAAACGTTAAGTGATTCAATATTTCCGAGCATTGGTATGCGCACTTTGTGTTTGCTCAGCTTCAAATACTCCCCCGAAATCCCATCTTCTTCAGAGCCCATAATTATGCAGCAGGGAGTAGTCATGTCAATGGCATCAAGATTTTTTTCGGTTTTTTCGGTACAAGCAACGATTTCCAAACCGCTATCGTTGAGGAAATGTAAAGTCTTTTTTAAATTATCTTCCCTACAAACAGGAATACGATGCAAAGCACCTGCAGATGTTTTTACTGCATCACTGGTAACCTGCGCACCACCTCTGGATGGAATGATGATGGCATCAACACCCATACATTCAGCTGTTCTGGCGATGGCTCCAAAATTTCTTACATCGGTTACGCGATCCAACATCAACAACAAAGGCACTTTTCCTTTTTCAAATACACCGGGCAATAGGGTCTCAATGCTCGAATAGGTAACAGGCGAAGTAAATCCAATTACCCCTTGGTGATTCTTTCGTGTAAGCCGATCGAGTTTTTCTTTTGGAACGAACTGCAAAGGAATTTCAAGTCCACGCAATTCATTCCGCAACTCCGAAAACAATTCGTTGTTCAATCCTTTCTGCACCAAAATTTTATTGATTTCTTTTTCTGCACGAATCGCTTCAATCACGGCTCTGGTACCAAAAATCAAATCTTCAATTTCTTTGTCTTTACGGAATTCCATCAATTGGTAAAATTATAAACACGACCCGATCTCCAATAATCAAGCGCGCGGTACCATTCGCTTTTGAACTGAGGCAAGCGCTGCAAATAGTAATCGTTTTCGGAAAACGGCGTGTTGGATTTTATAAAATTAAAACGCATGCTGGTTGCACTGTAAATATCTCCATACACCCAGGTGTCGTATTCGGCATTGTTTTCGACACGGGTAGGCGGACCAAAAATCACAAAGACCATTCCACGATCAGTTTTCCATCCTTCGAGGTAACTGGAAAAGCGGCGATTTGCTTCCTGAACACGCATGTAAAAATATTTGATGACTTCTCTTGCTTTATCTTTTCCGCCAACATGTTCCAACCAAAAAGCATCCAGAGCACGCTTTTTATCAATCGCTTGACTTAACAAAGTCATTTCGTTTGCAGTACAAATCAAACCTAGCGGTTCAATCAATACATCTGCAGAAGCTACCAATGGAAAATATTGAGGAACACGGACGATGGTCATACCTGACTTGGTAGACGTATCTTGTACCACGTGCAAAAATCCTTTTTGAGGCAGTTGCAATAAAGCTGATCCGTTTTCATCCAATCGGATTTCATACAAAGAATCGGCTTTGTAGTTCAAGGGTAAGTACTTTACATTTTCGTGTGGTGCCGGTGGAATGCCAAAATTTTGCTTGTACACTCGGACCTGAACAATCTTTCCGGCATTAACGGTAGAATACAAACGAACTTTCGGTTGTGTCACGTAATTGCCTACTATAACAGAGCCCGCGGAATCAACGTTTTTCAAAAGGAAATTCTGTTTTGAGAAGCCATTGCTTTTGTCAATATCGATGATCATGTCCAGATGAGCATTTCGCTTCTTATCCGAAAAAGTAATTCGCAAAAAACCCTTTTGACCGCGCTTACATGCAAAAGGAACATTCCCTGAAATCACTTTAATTTTTTGCTGATTGTTTACATCAGAATAATCTACCGAGCCACTATCCAGAAGCTGCTTGTTAAAATCAAAAAACTTATACTGGATTTTTATTACTGCAATATTATCATCGGAATTGGCGTTCGTGCGATTGTACAGCAATTCTCTGGAAGAAACAGAAAAATAAAGATCTGAACGCTCTTCGTTGACATGAAAAACATGAAACATCGGCGTACTGGTCAGTACTTTTCTGCCTTCATATTTTCCAACTGTGCGTTGAGCCATTCCGGCGTACGCTGTGAAAAGAAAAACGAAGACCAAAAGCGTTCTCATACTGCAAGATACAAAAAGCCCCGCTTTAA
Source organism: Flavobacteriales bacterium (assembly GCA_044360245.1). Classification (GTDB taxonomy): domain Bacteria; phylum Bacteroidota; class Bacteroidia; order Flavobacteriales_D; family UBA2798; genus UBA2798. Next base: position 51,921 of record JBIKKU010000001.1, read on the forward strand.
AGGCGGGGCTCTGTTTTATTTACTGAGGATCTTGAATTCCGTTCTGCGGTTTTGCTGATGTGCTTCTTCGCGTTCGGCTTTGGTTTTCATTTTGAGAATATCGGCTTCCGGGATTTGAGGCTGGCTTTCGCCATAACCTTTGTATTCCAAACGTCCGGCTGCAATTCCGGCTTTAATCAAATAATCCACCACCGCTTTGGCACGCGCTTCGGACAGTTTTTGATTGTATGCGGCATCACCTTGCGTGTCGGTGTGACCGGAAATTTCGATGCGAAGTGTCGGATTTTCATTCAATAACTTGATCAATCGCTCCAACTCATTTCGTGAAGCGTCACGCAATGTTGCTTTATCGAGATCGAAGAAAATATTACGCAACACAATGGTCTGACCAACTTCTACTTTTTTCAAATCGATGTTCTTTTCATACTCACGGTAACCGGATGCTTTGGGAATATCCACGTTTTCGGAATGGAACAGGTAACCATCGGCTTTTACCGAAATTCCATAGTTCTTTCCGGCAGGAAGCGATACAAGATAGTTTCCGGATTTGGAATCGGAGGAAAGTGTTGTAACCAATTCGTTTTTCTCATTGTCGATGAGTTCAATTTTTGCCTCAACAGGTTGAAGTGTTCTGGCATCACGAATTAACCCTTTCAAAATAGCGAGGTTAACCGTTTTCACCTCCACTTTTGGCTCTATGGTAATTTCCTTCACAGGATTTGCCAGGGAAGCCATCAAGTTGTCTTCGGTGCTGGTGAGGGGTTGTTTTTCGGGACCGAGGAAGGTGATGCGGTACAAATCTTTTTCTCCATATCCATCACTTCTGAATGAAGAATAATAACCATAACGTCCGCTACCGGATACCACAAAGAACACGTCGTTATCGGGCGAATTCACCGGCCAACCAATGTTTTTAGGCGTTTCCCAGGTTCCGTCTTCCTTACGTTTGGTAACGAAAATATCAAAGCCACCCATGGTTTCATGTCCTTCTGAAGAGAAATACATCGTCTCTCCATCAGGATGCAGGAAGATTCCTTTTTCACGGTACTTGGTATTGATAGTGGGACCGAGGTTAGCGGCCTTACCCCATTCTTTTTTCTTATCGTCCCAGCGGCTTACCCAAATATCTTCTTCGCCTAATCCACCCGGACGAATGGCATCAAAGAACAATTCTTTTCCATCGTAAGAAATGGATGCGGAAGACTCGTAATAATCTTTGGAGCTCACTGTGTTGTCGAGTTTTTTGGGCTCACCGTATTCACCATCTTTCAAATTCGATTGGTAAATGTCTCCACCTTTATCTCCATAAAAAATAAACAGAATTTTTCCATCGGGCGATAAACCTGCAGGTGCGTCATGGGTTTTGGTATTGATTTTCGGCCCGAGGTTTACCGACTTTTCCCATTCTCCTGTTTCAGGATTTCTCTTGGCCATGTATACATCTTCGAAATACATGTTATCGCCAAGGTCTTTTCCTCCGCCTTGGGTATCGTTTCTACGCGAAGTAAAAATAATCACACCTTCATCGGCAGAAATGAATGGACTGTATTCAGGAAATTCGGTGTTTACATTTTTACCAAGATTATCAATCCATACACGCTCAGGTTGTGCCTGAAGTTTTTTTCCGGTATTGCATTCGGAAATCTTTTTCGTGATGAAGGCCATGGTGTCGGCATTTTTCGGATCAAGCACTTTGCGGTAGAATTCGTAATGCTTGATGGCATTGTCCCACTCGGCTTTGATATGATAACCGCGCGCAATCCACAGATTGATATCGAGAGCTACGTTCGGATTCAAATCGTAGGCCTTTTTGAAATAGTCGATGGCCTTAAATTTAAATGCCGACTGATACACACAAATCCCCAATAAATAATTCACTCTGGAATTGTTCGGGTTAAATTCCTGCGCCTTTTCCAATTGAGCTTCAGCCTCCTCAAATCGACCTTCTCTAAGAAGATTTTCACCTTCTTCAAAGGCTTTTTTGGCTGCCTTGAGCTCATCTTTTTTATCCTTGAAAAATTCTTTTTCGAATGGAATATCCTTTTGCTGCGCAACGACATTAAGCGCAAAGAAGGACAATAGACAAAGTGTAATTAGCTTTTTCATATTCGTTCCTCCTTAGTTCTTTTTATATTTTTCTACTTCCGAGCAAACACCGTAGATGTTGTAATAGGTCTCCGCCGACTCCACTCCCATAGCTGCTGCATTTTCCCAATCGCTGCATGCGCCTGCGAGATCTCTCGTCATTTCTTTTGCAATTCCGCGGTTGAGGTAGGCTAATCCGTAATTGGCATCAATCTGAATGGCTTTATCACAATCGGCAATCGCTTCTTTGTATTTCTGCTGTTTGATATAACATGCTGCGCGATTGTTGTAAGCATAGGCATATTTCGGATCAAGTTTAATGGCCTCGGTAAAATCGGCAATGGCTTCATCGTATTTTCCTGCATCCATCTTAGCCATACCGCGATTATTGTAAGCAATCACATAATCTTTTTTCAGGCG
>JBIKKU010000294.1:0-4142 GCA_044360245.1 Flavobacteriales bacterium
GGGTGTTCGGTATCGGCACACCCGACCGTGCTTTTTTATTTTGCGAATGGAGCAAAAAGCAAATCGATTCAGGTAAAACGAATTCAAAATAATGTAAGAGCCCCGGTATTCGTTCTTTGCGGTCGTTTTTTTGTTGCCGGGGCTTATTTATGCAAAACCGGAATTTCAGCAGCCAAACATGCTTTTAAGTCCTGCTCTATTTCATCGCGTTTTAAATCGACGCCGATAATGACCAATTCATTTTGACGGTCGCCCCAGGTTTTGTCCCAACGACTCATGATGTATTCTTCATTGGCCTGGAAAGAGGGATGTTGATTGCGTTCCATTTTGGAAAGAGAATCCCACCAAACTCCTGCTTTTTCGGTCTGCATGGAAGCACCGGCCTGGCTCCATGAAATGGCTTCATCAGGGTGTTCGGCAAACCAAATCATTCCTTTACTGCGCAATATGTTGGAAGGAAATTTGTGTTCCAGGTAGTGCATGAGTTTTTCATACGAAAATGGTCTGCGTTCTCTAAACACAAAGGATGAAATACCGTATTCTTCCGTTTCGGGAGTGTGTTCGTTTTCCAATTCACGAATCCAACCTGCGCTTTGGGAATCCTTTTCGTAGTTGAATAAACCGGTATTCAGAATTTCTTTCGGGTTCACTTCCGAACGCACGCTGCGTATTACTTTGGCATCGGGATTGAGTTTGCGGATAAAATCTTCAATATCACGCAACTTAAATTCTTCTACCAAATCGCATTTGTTCAACACCACCACATTGGCAAATTCAAGTTGATCAATCAACAAAGCAGAGATGCTGCGTTCATCGGTGGGGTCATCGTTGAGTTTGCGGTCGTGCACGTTATCACGCGACAACAAATCGGGCGCAAAATTCAATGCATCGACAACCGTCACCAACGTATCGAGTTGTGCAACTTCGGAGAGGTTCTGTTTGAGTTCGGGCATATCGTAATAAAAACTCTGTGCAACAGGCAAAGGCTCGGAAATACCCGTGCTTTCAATCAGTAAATAATCAAAACGATTTTCTCCTGCCAGACGAGCCACCTCTTCAATCAAGTCCTCCCTTAAAGTGCAGCAAATGCAACCGTTCGACATTTCCACCAGTTTTTCCTCCGTGCGCGACAATGTCCCTCCCCTTTCTATGATGGAAGCATCGATGTTGACTTCGGACATATCGTTTACGATAACCGCTACTTTCAATCCCATTTTGTTATGTAACACATGGTTAAGCAATGTGGTTTTTCCGGCTCCCAGAAATCCGCTCAAGACCGTAACAGGTAGTTTTTTCATAATCATGCAACTTTGTTGCAAAAATGAGCATTTTTTTATTTGCAACACTATTGCAAAAACAAAAAACCTGAATATATTTGCAACTGTATTGCAAAAACAATAGACCTATGAAAAACAAGAAACATATTGCCCTCGGATTACTTTTGGTAGCCGGAGTATGGACCGGATGTAAAAAAGACGAAGATCCGGATGCTACCCGTCCCCAAATCAATTCTGCCACTGCAAACGGTGAAGCTTCTGCTTTAACGGTTACAGCCGGTTCAACTTTGCAGTTTTCCATCAATGCCTATGATGACCGTGAATTAAAACAAGTGAAAATCGATATTCATGATTCGTTTGATGGTCATGAACACCGCAATACACCATTTTCTTCACAAACCATTTACACAGTTAGTGGGACATCTGCATCCATTTCACCAACAGTGAACATCCCAAGCACAGCAGCTTCCGGACCTTATCACATCGAAATTTATTGCATCGATGCTTCAGGAAATGAGGCCCTCAATTACGAAATTGAACTTGAAATTACCCAAGTTGGTCAGCCGGTTCTTAACGTAAGCTCTCCGGATCTTAGCGGTGAACTCGACCATGTCCCCGGCGATACCATTTTCATTACCGGAAACATTACCGACGATATTGATTTGGAAGAGGTTTGGATTAAACTCGAAAATGAAGATACAGGTGCAGAACTGTATAATGAAACATTTGATCTCAGCGCCAGCACTGTTACTACCTGGAATTTCACTGAACTTGCTACGCAAAACAAATACATCATTATTCCTGCAGGAGCTGCATTGGGTCACCACGGATTGGTTATTCGTGCTAAAGATTCCGACGGAAATGTTTTGTTTGTGGAAACACATGTACATGTAGATTAAAATTTTCGTTTTGTTCAAAGAAAAGGTGAAGGGATTATTCCTTTCACCTTTTTTAGTTCTGCCCTATTTCGACTACCGAAATTGTCCGATTCTTTCTATTTTTAGGCCTCGAAGCGAAAACACAGCCTTCGACATTACCCATGCAAACAGCAGAACGCGTATCGGACGTAGACAAGTCAGACAATTTCGTATACCAACGCAGCCGGTTGGCTTATTTGGAGGCCGCAAAACTCATCAAAGGAAAAGTCCTTGAAGTTGGCTCAGGCATGGGTTATGGCATGGAAATTCTCTCGCCTTATGCCGATGAATACGTGATGCTCGATAAATTTCAATTCGATCTTTCGCGCATTAAACAACCCGAAAAAGTAAAATTCATTCAAGCCAATGTTCCGCCCTTTACCGGACTTGCCGACAATACCTTCGATTTTGTGGTGACCTTTCAGGTGATTGAGCACATCAGTAAAGACAAAGATTTTCTGCGTGAAATTTTTCGTGTGCTGAAACCCGGAGGAAAACTCATTTGTACCACACCAAACATCAAAATGTCGCTGAGCCGCAATCCTTGGCACATTCGCGAATACACCGTTGTGCAATTGCGCGACATCATGAAAGGCATTTTCAGTTCGGTTGAAACACTTGGCGTTTATGGTGGTCCGGAGGCAATGGCCTATTACGAAAAGAACAAACAATCGGTAAACAAAATCATGCGTTTTGATATTTTCAAAATGCAATGGTGGCTTCCGCGTCAGATTCTGCAAATCCCCTACGATTACATGAACCGCAGAAACCGAAAAAAACTGCTCACGCAAAACAACGATCTCACTGCAGGATTAACCACTGAGGACTTCCTCGTCAAACCCGCAGCCGACGATTGTTTGGATTTGTTTTACATCGCCACCAAATGACAGCAGCAGCATTCTGGGATTGGTTTTATGCCAATCGTTTCAAGTATCTTTTTCTGAACGATGAAAACATGACGGAAAAAGATGCTGCATTGGATGAATTGCAACAACAGTTAGATGCCTACCACAAGGGCGTGTATTTTCTAATCGGCGGAAACAAAGACAACGATCAGGAAATTGTTTTCACTGCCGATGGCGATGTTGACCAATTCGCAGCCATTGAAGCATTGGTGGCCGAAGCTCCAAGTATGGAAAACTGGAGGGCTATCGCCTTCAAACAACCTTTGAATTACGATTTTGAAGTGGAGATGCATGGCATAAGGATGTCACCCTCCCGCCTTTGTTTCATGCCTCTTGCACATGCCGATGATCCCACGAATTTAGGTTTGCGCATTGGTATTCCGGGCTACGAAGAAACGCGTGACAAAGCATTTTTTGCGATTGCTTTTTTAATCATCGATAATCTTCTCGGTGAACGCGCAGCAGCGAAAAATATCCGTTACATGGAATGCGTTCCTTATCCGGAAGCAGGTGAAGAAGATGGATTTTTTGAGTTGATGTCACTCCCCGATTTCATCCGTTGGAAAGAAGAAATGGATGCTGCAGGAAATCCTGAACAATAATCAGTTTCCGTATTTTTTTCCCACTTGGTATTTACCACCCATTCCCGAGAAATAATAAGGCAATTTACGCTCGGTTCCTTTTTTGGATTCCACCAAAAAGGTATTGGCGAGGTAAAATTCTTTGGCACAATATTCAATTCTCCAGGGCACTTCATTGTTGCCTGAATACAAAACCGTTCCTGCAACAAAATGCGGAATGTTGCGCAAGGTAATTTGCTCCGCATTGGCAGCAGCTTGAATCAACTTGTAGCAATCATAAGCATGCTGGTAAAACAATCCATCGATGGTAACGATGCCGTTGTGATTGACATAAATTCCTGCCGCTTGTGGTGCATGTTCCAAATGAAAATTTTGCACCGTAAACAAACGCACTGTAGTACTCCCATGCTTGCTGAAATACACTGCATATTGTACTTCATGCGAACCCTCACTGATGATATC
>JBIKKU010000336.1:0-3586 GCA_044360245.1 Flavobacteriales bacterium
TTTCTTTTTGCATGAGCGAAAATGAAGACACCTTGTTTTTCTGTGGCTTTTCTGCAAAAGAAGAACGCAGCATCATCAGCGTAATTTCTCCGGTGCCCTCTATGGTAAACCCGGCAAAATTCATGTCGGCCTATTGGGAAAAAAACAGAATATACCTTTCTACCCAAATGCCATTTCGTGCAACAATCATTATGCTTGAATTTGAAATAAAAAATAAAGGCTTGGTATTTCTCAGTGAATTTGTTGATGACCCTAATGCCCCGCTGTTCGAGACTTACGAGCGTTGTTTGGATTCAGGAAACATCGCTTGTGCGGTAGATGCCATCTCTGGAATTCAATATCCGATGTCCTCCATGAACGAATCGGAAGAAGGAATTCGCATCATGAAAAAAGCACATGAAGTTGCCTTGAAATTGTTTCGACTCAAAAATGCCGACTCTGCAAGTGTGGTGATGGAAGCAGCTCTCTCCTTTTGGGGAAACACTTATACCGAAAGGTTTCCGGATAGTATTAGTCTCGCCAAGGCGCGGGAAGAATCATATGAAACCTTGTGGACCGACGAACAAATAGCGCTTTGGGTAGGAGATTACGGATTGTTTCTCTTGCAAGCAAAAAAATACAACGAATGCATCCGCATCAATGCCTGGCTAAACAAAGTATTACCTTCTTTGCCGGGCCCATACCTGCAGCATGCCGATGCCCTCTATTTTAAAGGTGAAAAGACGAAAGCCAAAAGCATTTACAGCAAATACAAAGTGTTCATGGAAAAGGCAGGAAAAAAAGATAGTATTCCTTCCAGGGTATTTCAGCGAACAAAATGATACCGCTGCCTAATTCTCCTTGCTGAAAAGTTGCAGTGTTCGTACATTACCCGAACAATTCGGTTGCTGTGAAAAAGACTATTATCATCACCCTTGCTGCAATGGGGATTATTGGCGGATTAGCCTCCATGCCAAGTTCCACACGCATGCACTTTTCCAAAGAGGATATTCGTAAAGTTCACCATGTATTGGGTCGTCAAAACCGCACGCCTATTGCTCCGGAGGAATATTTTCTTCATTCCTTCGAATGCTCAGGTTGCCATGGTTACGATCCGGCAGGCATTGCAATGGTGAACGAAGCCGGTGAAGACGTGAACCTTGCCGATGACTGGAGTTCATCCATGATGGCGCTTTCGGCAGTGGATCCTTTGTGGAGAGCAAAAGTGAGTCATGAATCGATGGTGAATCCCGGAAATGCTCTGGAAGCACAAACGTTTTGCACCGGATGTCATGCACCAATGGGACATTATACTGCATTCTTTAAAGGCCAGGCGCATTATACCATTGCCGATTTGGAAACCGATTCTTTAGGACTTGATGGCGTTTCCTGCTCAGGTTGTCACATGATTAGCGACGTTAATCTTGGCAATCAATTCTCAGGAAATATTCCCTACGACACCAACAATGTGGAATATGGTCCTTTCACCAATCCGATGACCGGACCAATGGATCTTTATGTGGGTATTACACCAACGTATTCCGAACATGTTTCGCAAGGAAGATTTTGTTCTCCTTGTCATACGCTCATTACCAATACGCTCGATTTAAGCGGTGTACCAACAGGCACCACATTTGTTGAACAAGCTACTTTTCACGAATGGGTAAATTCCGATTTTCCTGCGCAAAATAAAACGTGTCAGACTTGTCACATGCCACCAATTCCTGACCCGGTAATTATCGCTTTCGGTCAGTTGGGACTTGCTCCGCGTTCTCCTTTCAACTTGCACACTTTTGCCGGAGCAAATGCATTCATGACGCAAATCATCAAAGACAACAAAGCACAATTGGGTGTGGGTGTTCCTGATGTCAATTTCGATTCTTCTTTGGCTGCCATCAATCGCGTATTACGTCAGCAAACCGTCGATTTCGCTATCATCAATACGCCTTATGCCGCGCAGGATAGTTTGTATATCGATGTTGAAATAAAAAACAAAGCAGGACATAAATTCCCAAGCGGCTATCCTTCACGTCGCGCTGTGGTGCAAATGATTGTTACCGACTCTTTAGGCAATCCGATTTTCACCAATGGAACTTTCGATAGCGATGGTGAATTGGTAGGATTCACTCCTCCGTATTACCCGCATTACAACACCATCAATTCCGAATCGCAATTCCAGATTTACGAAATGATCATGGGTGATGTAAACGGCGATCGCACTACGGTTTTGGAACGCGCAGCATCACATTTAAAAGACAACCGCATTCCACCTGTCGGATTCAATTCCACACACAACAATTACGATACGGTTAAAATAGTGGGTGATGCAACTACCGACCCGGATTTCAATTTGAATGGTGTTACCGAAGGAACCGGAAAAGACATTGTGCATTACCACATCAAATTGAATGGGTATACAGGTCGTGTAAATATTTATACACGCATGTATTACCAAACCCTACCTCCATCCTGGTTGAATGAAATGTTTACACTCAACTCTGCACCTATCGACAGTTTTAGAGTGATGTACAACAATGCCGATAAATCGCCTATTCTTATCGGGTCTGATTCCATCATGGCACATGTTTTAAATGTTGGATTGCAAGAATTGGAAGAACTCAACCTGACCATTTTCCCCAATCCAAGTTGGACAAGCATGATTACCCTGAGCGGAGACATTCAAGCCATCGAATCCATCGAGGTTTACGATTTGAGCGGTAAAAAAGTAGCAGTCAACACCGGTAGAAATAGCAATGCTATTATCCTTGATTTGCCCGAAAAATCAGGCACTTACATCATCAGGCTCAAAACCGCCAAAGGCTGGACTACACGTAAAGTGGTCTTACTCTGACAGTTTTGTGAATCCCATAACTAATCGTTTCTTTTTTGTGAAATGAGCCGAAGAAATCGTAATTTGTTAGCCAATCTATAAACACCAGGTAAACCATAAATTTCATTTATGAAAAGAGATCTACTACTAACCGGTGCAAGTATGTTGCTTTTTGCAGGAGCAGCATCTTCACAAATCGCATTCACCAATGCGAATTCAAGATTGACGGTGCAGACCAACTCAGGTTGTACTACCACTGTCATCGACTGGAACAACGATGGTCTTGACGATATCGTTCGTCTTGATCAAGGTTACATCCTTATCGTTGAAGAGCAAAAACCAGGAAACCAATTTGTATCCCACAACTACGGTGCCATCGGCGATGGTTCAGGTTGGGCTTGGGGTATGGCAGTTGGTGACGTAGACAACAACGGCTACAAAGACGTTATTGCCGGTGGTTACGATCCTACCTTCCAATTCCGTGTTGCGAAATTCAACGGAACAGGAACATCCATTACAACAACAAACTTTTCTCCGGGAGCATTCTTTGTACAGAATGTAACTTTAGGTGATATCAACGAAGATGGTTTTCTTGATGTTTTCGCTTGCGATGACAATGCAGAAAGCCATGTTTATTTAAACAACGGAACTGGTTCATTCACCTCTTCCTCCATCATCAACTTTAATGTAACTGCTACAGATGATTCCGGTAACTACGGATCGGTTTGGACGGATTACGACAACGATGGTGACCTTGACCTTTACATTGCAAAATGT
>JBIKKU010000244.1:0-4943 GCA_044360245.1 Flavobacteriales bacterium
ATGGTAAGCCGTGAACTGACTCATTTCTACTGGCAATACCACATTACAATCCAATGAAGCACCTCCTGTCATGTTCCAGGTTAATGTAAAAGGAGATGTTGTTGAAGAAAAATTGTCGATCAACAAAATGTAAATTTCCCCGACATTAGCTGTAATTGGATTGACATAACTGTCGCCAACAATTCCTTCTGAGTTATCTCCCGCGCCTGCTAGTAATCCTGTGTTTCCATTTACTCCTGAGAAAGAACAGCGCACCGGACTTGTATTTGGCGGACAAGTTGTGGTGGTGTAAGGGCCCCATAAAGCAAAATCATAATCATCTGTACCATTCGCTGGTGCAATGGTAAATGCAAATGTGCCTGCCGTTTGCACTTGGAACAAATACCAAGAAGATTGATTTTCATCTGTTAAACATCCATCAATAGTGTTATTGTTGGGGAGTTCCTGTGTTCCGTAACCCGAACTGTTTCCGGTAAAGGACGAACTATTGCAAACCGTTGTTCCTCCTCCACAATCTGATGAAGGAAGCGCCGGAGTGGTACCGCAAGTTTCACAAGTAATTGCTACTTGCCAACCTGCATATTCTATCGATCCATCCGAAAACCACAAAAACGTTAAGCAACCACTACTGTTGGTGGAGGATCCAATTATTGTTCCCGGACTAGATGTTCCGCTATAAGCTCCTATGAGAGGAGAAGAAAGTGAATTACCGTCGAAAATGTACAATTCATCAATACCATTTTCTGTTTCGAAAACCTGAAATTCTGCACTGATACATTGACCCGGAGTAGCCGGACAATACGTGTACATCTGTGTTTCGTAGGTGGAATAATCACCTCCGGAACCACCTGAATCATAAAAAGTAGTCCCACAAGACACAAAATAATTTGTTGGCGCATTGCAAGTGCCGCAACTAATGTTTGCCTGCCATCCCGATGATGTAATTGAGCCATCCGAAATAAATTGGAAAGTCAAGCAACCATTGGAAGTTAGGGTAGAAGCAGAAAATGATCCAGGAGAGCTTGTTCCGGTATATGCACCGAGAAAATTTCCATCCAAATTATTTCCTTCGTAGACATACAAATAATCGAGTCCGGTTTCCATACTGAAACTGGTAAAATTCGCGGTGATACATTGTCCGGGTGTAGATGGACAATAAATCCAAATAGAGTTTTCATCATTCCCGTAATTTCCTCCCGAACCACCGCTGTCGAAAAAAGTCGCAGAACAAGTTGTAGTAGTTACCGGTGAATACACACAAATGTTTCCTGTCATTGCATTTGCTGCGGTGCCTTGTGTTCGGATTAAGCGGATGTAATAAGTTGTTCCAGGTACAGTAGTAAATGTGGTTGTTTCTGTAAAACCACTTCCAAAATCATTGGCACATGCAACCTCTGCACCTGCGGCTGGACAACTATTTGAGTAAACTACAATGGCGAGGTTCCTGTTGGTTGTTGCAGTAACGGTGGTAATGGTGCTTGTTGCCACAAAACTGAAATAACCATCGCGAATGGAAGTCCCTGTGCAACTTGGAGTCGCCGCTTCTGTTCCAAAAGCAGCGCCAACAGAATAAGCTGTTGTTACACAAGAAGAGTTAACGGAAATAGGTGTTGCTCCCGAACATAAATCCGATTGTGCTGCACCATCTTTCAAGCCCCACCACAAAACCAATATGAAGAAAAATAGTTTTTTCATAATCTTCTATGATGAGGCATTTTATACTTGAGTTCTTCAACCGATAAAAAAGTAATTCGGATTCCATACTTTGGAAAATCCATGGTGACGCGCTCAAATCGTTTTCTGAATTTTTCGAATTGGGCAATATCAAATTGATGAAGACTCATTTGCATGCCTTCGGGAATGGCCGGGATGGATTGAAAAATGTATGACTCCAAATAGTAATAGGAAATCATGTTGAATTTGGCCGTATCTGACTGGCGCAGCTGATCCAATTGTGCGGACTGATAATGCATTAACAATCGGGGATCATAGGTATTTCCTGTAGTGACCTGATTTTTTTGGTCGGCAGCGGTCTGTGCGCTTGCAGCAATGCAAACAACAAAGAAAAGCGCGCCCAATAGGAACGTTTTCATGGCAAGTAGTAGTTTGGCTACGTAAGTATACCTAATGAAAAGCTTAAAGTCAAGTCTAAGTAGATAAAAGGATTATTTTTGCTGATGATTCAGTGATTTTTGATGCCGAACCGGAAAATGAGAAAATTTATCCTTTTTTTGATTGTTAATGTTCTGATTCTTAATGGTTTTGTCGCATCCGGACAGATCGTTAACATCGAAAACCAACGTTTGCGAAAACTTAAGGAGGGTTGGTCAGGTAATTTGGATTTATCCTTTTCCCTCACCAGCAATACCCGAATGATTTTACAATTGGGAAACCGCAATATAGTTCATTGGAAGAAAGAAAATCATTTGATTACCGGAATCACCGACTTTAGCTTTGTCGCAGTTGATCAGCAGAATTATGTGAACAACGGATTTCAACATTTGCGTTATGCATACAACAGCAAACAATTTCCAAAAATTTTTATTGAAGGATTCGAGCAATTGCAATACAACCAAATTCAGTTGATCAAATTCCGCGGATTGCTTGGTGGTGGAGCTCGTGCAATTATTTTAGATCACGATTCTGCTTCGGTAAATTTTGGAGCATTTGTCATGGGAGAATACGAAGAAGAGTCGAATGATAGAATAAACAGACATCTCCGCTACAGCACATTTTTATCGCTCGATTTTCAATTCAATAAAACTACCGGATTGAATTCGATTACTTATTACCAACCCGATTTTGTCGATCCCTCCGATTACCGCATTTCAAGCGAAACCAGCTTGCGTTTTTCCATCACACAGAAGTTGAAATTCAAATTGGTATACAACATTCAGTACGATACCAATCCTCCGCTCACTGCGCCTAAGACGATTTATTATATCCAGAATGCTTTTTCTTTCGAGTTCTAAATGCTTTTCTGCGCAGGTAAAGGTAAAGCAGCAATAAGACTGCAGTAAGGATTAACATGGGAGCAAGTGCCGACCACAATCCACTGCTTCCTTTTTTCAATTGCTCTATGCTAAGGGTGTTTTTTTTTGGTCCGCATTTTCCTTGTTCAGCCAGAGAAATCAGACAACTGTCGTTCTCGGAATAAAACACATAATCTCCCTTAATGGTGTAGCCTTTTTGAAGAAGTTCCAATTCAAAAGCAGATGTTGCATGTACACAATTCTCTGAAACACTTGATATCAGTAGAATAAGCCCCCAAAGCGGGTTTAAGAAACTTGCAAAAGTGTTCGATTTCATTATATTTGAATGTAGCAAATATCGGAATTATGAAAATTATAGCTGTATTCAATATCAAAGGCGGAGTAGGTAAAACCGCAACAGCAGTAAATATAGCATACGCAGCAGCTGCTTCGGGCATGAAAACCCTAATGGTGGATATGGATCCTCAAGGTGCTGCTTCATTTTACCTTGGTGCTGAAGAGGGAATGAAAGGTCAAGCGAAAAAAATAATCTCCGGTGAAAAATCTCCCGAAGAAGCAATCGTTGAAACGGAATATGCGAACCTTTGGTTATTGCCATCCGACGAACGTTACCGCAAAATGGATGTGTTTTTGGCCGAATTGAAATCCGGTAAAAGTTGGTTAAAAAATCTGTTTAAGCCCGTTTCAAAAAAATACGATTTGGTGGTTATTGATTGTCCGCCAAGCCTTACACTTTATTCCGAAAATATCCTTCAGAATTCCGATTACATTCTTGTTCCGGTTATTCCAACAACGCTTTCGGTGCGTACATACGACCAATTGCTTGACTTCTGTCAGGAACAAAAAATCGACCGTAAAAAAATTCATCCCTTTTTCTCCATGTACGAAAGGAGAAAAAATTTGCATAACGAAAGTATTGCTGAGTTCATGTCGGCACACCGCGAAACCATCGATGTTGCCATTCCTTTTGTAAGCGAAATTGAACGCATGGGAGTGTATCGTCGTCCATACATGGATGCTCACCCCGAAAGCGAAATCTCTTATTTGTACCGTCAACTCTGGAAAGCAATCAAACGCAAATTGGCCTGATATGCGCTGGTTAATCGTTTCTTTATTCTTTTTTATCCTGCATCAATCCAATGCGCAAGGATTTGGCGACCTTATTCTCAAAGGTGCAGATTGGCGCATGTGCGGAACTTATGAAGAAAAAGATACCCTGGTTTTCATGCGTTATGAAACAGCAGATCCCAATCCCACTTGTAAGAACGACGTTTGTACTCAACTTTTGGTTTATGAGGGATTAAAATTCCGCTTTCTTACCTGGGAGAAAAACCTCTGTAATATCAATCTTCCCGGACTCATGGAAATCAATGATCAAACCGGAGATATCTTGTTTTCTTTCGAAGATGGAACCTCCCGTTCCTTCCGAATGCTTTTCATCAACAAACAAAAATTCGTGCTGATTGATCGTGGGTATTGAGTGGTTTTTTTATTGAACTGAATTGGGCATTTTGTTTTTCTGATTTTTCCTTTTTGTATTTCTGAAAGAAGATTCGTTTGGGATTCTTCTTAATGTATTGAAAATCAATAGAAGTATTCCTTCTTTCTGCTTTGCTTCCCCGCGGCTTTTTTCTTATTTTTACGGCCCTTCAAACCTTTAGCTATGCAGGAAGTAAAACCTTACCAGCCTAAAAATAAAATCAGAATTGTAACTGCTGCTTCTTTGTTCGATGGACACGATGCGGCAATCAATATCATGCGTCGTATCATCCAAACCACCGGTGCAGAAGTAATACATCTTGGTCACGACCGTTCTGTTGAAGAAGTGGTGAATTGTGCCATTGAGGAAGATGCACATGCCATTGCCATGACATCCTATCAGGGTGGACATACCGAGTACTTCAAATACATGCATGATTTGTTGAAGGAAAAAGGTGCGAGTCACATTAA
>JBIKKU010000348.1:0-3450 GCA_044360245.1 Flavobacteriales bacterium
CGTTTCCAAATTGAGATCATCCGGATTTTGGGGCGTATCGAGTTTTTGATAATCAACTTTCCATTCATTTTGAATGCGCACAACAGTGTAATGAATGGTCTCGCCCGATTTGGTTTCGCAAGCACACGATTTTCGGTTTTCGTTTTCATCCTGACATTGCAATGCCACGATTTCTTTTTGCCGGATAATAGAATCAGGTTCTTGTACACCCAAAGATTTCATTTGAGCAAGCGCATCTAAATTGTTTTGACCTTCCGCCGTGCACAATTCCCTTGCTTTCGAAAACTGGTTTCGTTGCACTAAATCGTGGAAATGCCGGATGATTGTTCCATGGGTAAATTCAAAACGAATGGAGCGAAGCATCAATCCTTTATTGATTTTCTCAAGAGACACCTTCACTTTTTCTTCACCGTAAAGCAAACAATCACATTCCAATTCTTTTACCGATGAACAGGTGATGTTTTGAATGGGATCCAACAAGCCACTTTTTTCTTCCTCTTCCCAAGCTTCCCATACGTCAGTATGAATCAGTTGCGGGTCAAAATCGGGATTGTTATTCTTCAAGGCCATCAAGGCTTCCGTGGCAAATGCTTCTGGACTTTTTTCTTTTTGAGAACAAGAAAAAAAGCAAACAGAGAAAAATAGGAATGCAAAAAATGGAATGAAACGTGTCATATCAATATGACTTTAAACAATAAATCTGTTCGAAATATTCCGGTTTGAAAAATGTAGAGAAGAGCGGAATGAAAATACCATCTTCACATTGCTTCACATTGAATTTTTCCTTTCCGGCAACAGTACCGTAGGTATAGTAAAGCAATTCGATGCAATACAATTTAGAAGAGTCTTCGGTGTGGTAATCGTAATCGAATAAAACCCTTTGGTCGAGATAATAACGCGCCAAATCGGTCATTTTTTGAATCTCCGCTTTCGAAAGTTTTGGTCTTACAATGCACAGATTGGAATCGGCTACATCGCTGCAGAATGTGCGAATAGATTGGGTTTGAACACCATCTCTACCCGACATTTCTTCAGAAACGGAATGAATCATTTTGAGCTTGCCTTTTACATTGGCTACGATGCCAACATGAGAGAAATGACGTTGTTCTCCCATGAAATTGATAATTTGTTCGGAGAAGGCACCTCCTCCCTGGCGTATGATGATATCACCTTCGCGCAGGCTTTTAAATACTTCGTCAGGGACGTATTGCGGGGCTTTACGTTTCTCCTGAAAAGAATTATCCCCGTTAGGCTTGCAACCAATAACGGGGATAATTAAGAGTATTATCAGAAGATAATTATTCAACTGGAGCAACTTCAGTAGAGGTAGTGTCAACAACTTCTTCAGTAGATTCTTCCATTACAGGCTCTTCAGCTCCTGCACCTGGATCCATACCACCAAGTTTGTTGTAGTTTACCAACCACTTGTCGTTAACTTTTTGAAGTTCGTACTTAGTAGATTTTCCACCTTCTTCAGTACAAGTACAAGTAGTTTTGTCTTCTTTAGGCTCGTCGCACTTAACTTCTTTCACAGTTGGTTTTGCAGGTTTTTCACCGGCAGCACCACCGAGAGATTCAGTCATTTGCTTAGCAGCGTCAACTTGCTTTTTACCTTCTTCGGTAGCAAGGTCAGATGCAGCAGCATAATCTTGACTAGTGATAGCTTCGTGGAAAGCTTTGGCAACATCTTCAGGTTTAGATCCGCCACCGCAGGCGAACAAAAGAGTCGCAACTGCTGAAAGTGCAAAAAGTTTAATTTTCATTTGTTTTGGTTTTTTTAGGTTTTTCTTTCGGGCGCAAAGAAAGGGCATTTTATGATGCAAAGCAAGGAATTGTGGAAAAAAAGGAAATCCAATGAGTGAATCAGGCTTATTTTGAAGTGAAACATCTCATTTTAACCTACCTTTGCAGCCCAAATTCAAGGTAAACATGATTTCAACCACCAACTTAACCCTCCAATTCGGCAAAAGAATCCTTTTCGATGAGGTAAATGTGCAATTCACCGAAGGCAACTGCTATGGTGTAATTGGTGCAAATGGAGCAGGGAAGTCCACTTTTCTGAAAATCCTCTCCGGAGAAGTTGACCCTACCAAAGGACAAGTCGCCATGCTTCCGGGAAAACGAATGGCGGTGTTGAAACAGAACCACTTTGAATTCGATAATTACAGAGTGATTGATACGGTGATCATGGGACATAAAACCTTATGGGCCATCATGACCGAAAAAGACGCCATTTATGCAAAGCCCGAAATGACAGAAGCCGACGGAAACCGTGCTGCAGAGCTCGAAGCTGAATTTGCGGAAATGGATGGATGGAATGCCGAAACCAATGCAGCAGAGTTATTGTCGAATTTGGGTGTGAAAGAAGAATACCACGAAATGCGCATGGAAGAACTTGCGGGAAACCTCAAAGTACGCGTGCTTTTGGCACAGGCACTTTTTGGAAATCCCGATCTTCTGATTCTCGATGAGCCTACCAACGACTTGGATGTGGAAACCATTTCATGGCTCGAAGATTTTCTTGCCGAATTTAGAAATACCGTAATCGTTGTTTCGCACGACCGTCACTTCCTCGACGCGGTTTGTACGCACATTGCCGATATCGATTTCGGAAAAATAACGCTTTATACCGGTAACTATTCATTCTGGTACCAGGCATCGCAATTGGCGCTGAAACAAAGAGCCGATCAGAATAAAAAGATGGAAGACAAACGCAAAGAATTGCAAGAGTTTGTTGCACGATTCAGCGCGAATGCATCCAAAAGCAAACAAGCAACCAGTCGTAAAAAATTGCTTGAAAAATTACAGATTGATGAAATCAAACCATCAACGCGAAAATATCCTGCCATCATTTTCAATCAGGAACGCGAAGCAGGTGATCAGATTCTGAACGTAACCGGAATCAACTTTGCCACCGAAGAAGCACAGCTGCTCAAAAACGTTTCGTTTAAAGTGAACAAAGGCGATAAAATAGCAGTCATTTCCAGAAGTCACCAAGCCATTACAGCATTGCTGGATATTCTGGCCGGCGAGAAAAAACCTGATTCCGGATCCATCGAGTGGGGAATCACCATCAAAACAGCTTACCTGCCCAACGATAACAGCGGATATTTTACAGATGATTTGAGCCTTGTAGATTGGTTGCGTCAGTATTCCACTAACAAAGACGAAGATTATGTACGCGGATTTTTAGGGAAAATGCTGTTCTCCGGACAAGAAGCTTTGAAGTCGGTTAAGGTGTTGTCGGGTGGAGAAAAAGTGCGTTGCATGACTTCCAGAATGATGTTGCAGCAAGCCAATTTCTTGTTGCTCGATGAACCAACCAATCACCTCGACCTCGAATCCATCACGGCCTTCAATAACTCCCTTATTGATTTTAAGGGGATGGTAATGTTTACCTCGCATGACCATGAATTCGTGCAAACCGTTGCCAACCGAATCATTGAAATC
>JBIKKU010000245.1:0-4914 GCA_044360245.1 Flavobacteriales bacterium
AAGATTTACAGCCATGATGGGTGCATTGCTTCCCCAATTGACAAACACCAAACGTTGGTTCACATTGTCGTAAATGATACCATTTGGTGATTTTGTTAATCCGCTCACAAATACATTGAATTGTCCGGTAGCCATGGTAAAGCGGTAGATTTTTTTTCCGGAAAAATCGGTGATGAATAAGTTTCCGAATGGATCGTGGGTGATTCCATTGAGGAAAGTTGCACCTAGATTGGTATTGCTCAATAATGCTCCTGTGCTTACCAAATACAAACGTAAATTACTACCATCGCAAACATAAAGTGAATCACCGATAATCTCCATTCCATGCGGTCCGGAACCAATTCCCGAAGCAAACACAGATAAGGTACCGTTGGCAGCACGTTCAAGGATTTCGCCCGATCCGTTATTGGAAATAAACCAAGTTTGGGTAGTGGGGTTGTATTCAACACTTTCAGGACTATTCAAGGTTTGAGCGTGAATCTCAAAAGCACAAAGTCCAAAAAACAAAAGGGGGAAAATTTTCTTCATTACCAAATATAAAAAATACCCTTTAGGTTTGTGGTTTCCAAATTTGGGAAAATCCAACTTTTTGTTTTACCTTGATTAAACAAATGGAGAAATCAGCATACAGCTCAGATCCAATTCCCTTGTCTTTTGGCTATATCCGAATGAGGACCGAAGGAATTACCGAAATGTTCGTCCATTCAGGATTTCAACTTACCGCCGAAAATATATCGGAATACCGACAGGCAAAGGAAAAGTTGGGAGGAGGAAAACCTTATCCGAATTTGGTCTTAATGGGTGCTTTTTCTGCAGCGGATGCAACAGCCATGAAATCTTCTGCCTCTTCCGATATGAGGAAATTACGTGTGGCTGATGCTTTTGTGATCGATTCTCTGGCTCAACGTATTCTTGGAAATTTTTACCTGAAATTCAATAAGCCTCAATTTCCTACACGATTTTTTAATTCCAAAGAAGAAGCCTTAATATGGCTCGAAGCCTTTGTGGAACAAGGAAAATAAAAAAGCCCGTTCATTTGAGCGGGCTTTTTTATGTTGCTTATTTGCATTAACCTAATTCGGCTACTTCGATCATTTTAAATGGAATGTTGATGATTGCTTGATAGTCTTCACCGGCTTCCAGCATATCTTCATCATCCTCCTCATAATACCAATTGATGGTCATATTGGTTCCACCAACGGTTTCTAATTTCTTGAACACATCAAGAATACATTTAGACGAACTGGTGTTGAAATACTCCAGTTTAATATTCACTTGAGTCTCTTGTTTTGGGGCTTTTCCATAAGCTTCAATCCAATCCAAAAGTGGTTTGTAAAATTCAATGGAGTTTTCCGGAATGGAGCGGCCACGAATTTCTAGAATGCCATTTTCTTTACTGAATTGGACACTTGGGGTTTTAGGTGTGCCTTCGAGTGTAATGTTTTCCATGAGCTATTAATTGGGAGTTACTTTGACGTTTAATGAAAAGAATGAGTTTTCCTTATCTACAGGTTGAAAGAGGTAATCGAGCTTTTGTCCGCTTTTACGCGCAATATCAATCATACCCAATCCACCGCCTCCTTTGGCCGACATCGATCCGTTGTTCAATACTGCTTTGTAATATTCTTTAAGTTGTTCTTTGTCCATTGCATTGATGGTGTCCAACTTTTCTTTTAATCCATTTACGTTTTCGGTAAGGATAAAATTCCCGGTAATGATAAAATAATCATTATCGTTTTTGCCTACCATGAAAATGGCATTCTTGCTATTGGAAATCCCTTCAATTTCGGGGATTTCATCAATATGGTGGTAAAGGTTTTGCAAACATTCTACCAGAACGTTAAAAACCTTTTTCTTGATTTTGGGTGAATCATCTGTAGTGTCCAGACGATTTTCCATAATCTGCAAAATGGAAGTAAGAAGTTCAGAAGTCACCGTGCCCTTAAAGGAGAGCATGATGTTATTCCTCTCCATTTTGTCGTAGATGTCAAATATGTCGAAGCGTGCACTCATCCTGTGTACCGATCAGATTATTGCATTTCAAATTCAAAAGTTCTGCCGTTTATGGTCATTACGGCTTTATTATCGCAAGCACCTGTTCCAAAATCAAGTGAACGTGTGGCAAGACCTTCAGGGGTAATATTTACTGTACCGCTTTTAATCCATTTGCAGTTGCAGTCTTTCACCAATGGCGTATTGGAAGGAATTTCAACGGAATAAGCTTTTTGATTTCTATTGGTTCCGCTGGAGTTTTCAAAGAAAGAATAGGAATCGTCGGCAGAATTGAGTGGGGTAGTATAACCTGCAATCCAATTCAGTGTGGTTGTTCCATTGTAGGTAATGGTCCAGCCGTTTCCTGTACATACGCCATTGGTAATGGTTCTGCTGTAGGAATAATTGCCGTTGTTGGTGAAAAGAATCGTACCGTCGTATTGGATTCCGTCGACTTTGTAATTGGAAGGAATCATTTTAACCTGACCACCGGCCTGACTGAAATCGGAATAGAAATAAACATTCAAATAGCCGGTTTTAAAGCGACCATCCACATCTGTGCACCCGCTTCCGAAATCCACCAAATAAACAATGGTATCGTTGTTCTGAGGCCAGTTGGCAGTATCTCCGGAAATGTAGCTTACGTTAGCACAGGTATATGCTGCACGAACGCCTTCTTCATTCACCGTAATCTGATTCGTAATGGGTAGTGTAGTATTGTAACCCATTTTCACATAAGCGTAGTCGACTGCTGTTTGTGTGTCTGAATCGAATTCCTTCTTTTTACAGGAAGAAACCATAACAGCACCTAAAAACACAAATAAGGCTATGCGTTTGAACATAAGTAGTTTGTCTTTGTACCAAAAATAAACAAATTAATAGCTAAGCAAAGGGATTTTATCGAAAATCGCAGGAAATCGGATGAACTGTGGTTTTTCATCAACAATTCTTAAATTTAGGGTACCATGAAGAAGGTTTTACTTGCGTTGTTTTTGCTGAGTTCCGCTCAGATTCGTGTCTTTTCTCAGGAAATAAAGGATTTTCGTCTGAATGCTGCAGTTACTCAGGCTGAAAAGAGTGGTGAAATGTTGCATTTGGACGTGCAGGGAGATCCGCAAAAAATAGCGGCATGGCTAAATGCACACGGCGGAAAACTCAAGTATGCAAAATCAGCATCCTTTTGGTCGGTCATGGTTCCCGGCCAGGTAGCACGCGAGTTTTTGACATTACCTTTTGTTGGCTCTACTTACTTTTCGGCAGCAAGGGGACAAGTCATGAACGACACCATGCGCGTGAAAAACAACATCGATTCCATTCACCAGGGTTATACACCGCTTCACTTGCCCTACACAGGTGCAGGAGTGATTTGCGGAATTATCGATACAGGTGTAGATGGTGCACACCCCGATTTACGCAATGCCGACGGATCAACGCGGATATTGGGTTTCTGGGATCAAACCGCAGTGAATCATCCTACCAATACACCTGTTTATGGATATGGTCAGGTATACGACAGCAGCATGATCAATGCAAATTTTGCGCTGGCCAATGATCCCGGAGCACACGGAACAACTGTTGCAGGTTGTGCTTCCGGAAATGCCAATGCCACCGGAAACCACAAAGGAGTAGCACCGCAATCGCATGTGTTGGTTGTGAAAAATAATTTATATGCCATCAATTGGCTGGCCACCATTTCCGATGCAGTGGATTGGATGTACCATGTGGGTGACTCGCTAAACATGCCGGTGGTGATCAATGTTAGTCTCGGAACTTACGATGGATCGCACGATGGAAGAGATCCTGATTCACGTTTTATCGATAGCCTGATTCGTGCCAAACGTGGAAGATTAATGGTTGCAGCTGCAGGAAATTCGGGGAATTCGGCATTGTATGGCAATTACCATTTGCGCACGGATGTCGGTAGCGATACCAGTTTTACCTGGGTGACGTACAATCCTTCATCGGCTTTGGGATATGGTGCTGTGTTTTTTGAAGCCTATGCCGATACAGCCGATTTAAATCAAGTGCAATTCGCTATTGGCGCAGATGCTCCATCTCCGGTGTATAGTTTTCGCGGTAGAACAGATTTTCACAATGTGCAGGAATGCATCGGAACCATCATCAGTGATACGATTTGGAATGGATCCAACATTTTGGGAATAGTCGATTTTTACGCACAAATCATCCACGATACTTATTTGTTGCAAGTCCATTTGCAGGAACCCGATTCCAACGCTTATCTGTTTCGGATGATGAGTACCGGACAAGGTGCTTTTGATGTTTGGTCGGCAAGCTGGATGGGAACATCGTCTTTGATTGAAGCCCCT
Source organism: Flavobacteriales bacterium (assembly GCA_044360245.1). GTDB lineage: Bacteria > Bacteroidota > Bacteroidia > Flavobacteriales_D > UBA2798 > UBA2798. The sequence goes on from JBIKKU010000245.1 coordinate 4,320, forward strand.
TTGCCTACAGTGGCGCAATTTCCGGAGATTGTCCATTATGTTTCGCCCGATTCTGCCAAAGTGATGGTAAGTGGATTTCAATGTCTGGAAACTGTAGTAACCGTGGCCAATTATGCAGGTGCAAATGCATACCTCGATTACAACAACAACCTGCAAACATTTCCTTATGCTGTGCAGCAAATTTCGGTCAATTCAAGTCGTGGACCCACACGCGATAACCGTCAGAAGCCCGATATTGCTGCAACCGGAGATGTTACCATGAGTGCCGGACCGCTCAGCAATTTGGCCTGGATGCGCATCAACGAACCATTTAAAGTTTCTGCCGATTCCATGCACATGAGGAATGGCGGGACTTCCATGGCCTCGCCGGTGATTGCCGGAATAGGTGCATTGATGTTGGAAAAATGTCCGACCCTGCGTTGGGATGAGTTTTTACAAGCCATTACGCAAACAGCAAAATCGGATGGATTTACTGCTGCTGTGCCTAATATCACTTGGGGTTACGGTAAAGTAGATGCCTTTAGAGCGCTGGTTTCTACAGCGTATTTGCCTGCGATTTCGGGAAATACTTCATTCTGTTTTGGAGATAGTACAA
>JBIKKU010000246.1:0-4900 GCA_044360245.1 Flavobacteriales bacterium
TCGCATTGGTGTTTTTCATTTGCTTGACTTCCTGCGAAGATTTTTTCGTCAGGGATTTAAGTGGAGATACCGTGAACCTTGTTTCACCTTCCAATGGCGTTACAACCATTTTACAAACACAAGAATTTGTTTGGGATGAAATGAAGGGTGCCGAAAACTATCAATTGCAAATAGCCTTTCCAAGCTTTGCAGCCATTCAGTATTTTGTTTTGGACACTACCATCTCCAAAACGAAATTCACTTTTACGCTCGAGCCGGGGATTTATGAGTGGAGAGTAAGAGCCAAAAATTTCGGAGGGTATTCCCTTTACAGTTCTCCATTCCAAATTACCATCGATACCACCTCCGATTTATCGCAACAAGTTGTGGCGTTAAATGCTCCGGTAAATGGCAAAGCGACAAATGATTCTACACCTAGTTTCTCCTGGCAAGGTGTATATGCTGCAACTTCTTACAATATCATCATCAAAAACGGTAGTTCATGGAGTTCGGGTAGTGTGGTTTACAATGACACCGTTAGCACGAATAGCCTCACTTTGGCTTTGGCAGATTATTTAAGCGAGGGCACTTATGTTTGGGGTGTACGTGCACTAAATGCAATTTCATATACACAAAGTTTTTCTACGCATCTTTTGTATGTGGATGTCACTAATCCACCAGTGGTGACATTGGTAAGTCCATCGCAGCAATCCTCTCAGAGTGCCGGATTTATTTCTTTTTCCTGGACACGTTCTACTGATTTGGGTAATTCACCTACTGCAAGAACAGATTCTTTGTATATTTTTTCGGATACAACAAACCTGACCATTTTCGATCGCATTGGAAGTTCAGGTACTTCGGCATCACGCTCTATTACTGCTACCGGATGGTACAAATGGTTTGTGGTTTCTTACGATCAGGCAGGAAATCCATCCGACACTTCTACGCAGCGCACATTTCAAGTCAATTGAAAATTAGGCATAGATGAAAAAGAAAGGCATAAATACCGTTTTGATTTTGGCTGTCATCGGATTGTATTCGGTGGTGGCTTACCGTTACTTCAACCATGGAACAACCGCTATTGCAGCTACTGATGCACCCATGATAAAGGATGTTCAAATGCTTGCGCAACCGCTTCAGGCTAATTTTTCATTGACGAATTTATCGCGTGATCCCTTTTTTAGTGGTGGTCAAGCTCCAAGGAAACCCGTTTCGCATTCAGTAAGCACAATGCCTAAAAAGCAAATTTCTAGGCCGGAATTACCCGTCAATGCTAAACCATCGACGAATTTAAAATTCAAGGGTATCGTTAAAAACCTTTCAAATTCACGAACAGTGATTCTGGTTTCTTTTAATGGAAATGCTGTGCGAATGTCGCAAGGGGATGTGCATGATGGTTATAAACTTGAAAAAATATTTAAGGATTCTTGCCTAATGCGTTTTGGTAAAGAAAAATTAATGGTAAAAAGATAATTTATGAAGGCGATAAGATGGATGTTGTTGCTGCTCCTATTCTTTTTTGTTAAAGGAGTTTTTGCGCAGGACAACGAATTAAAAGTATTTCAGCTCAACCGTGATGGATACAATATCAAAGCATCTGCTTATGTGCAACCTCAGAAGATAAAAGTAAAAGACGACCGCACCTATTTTTGGATAAAAGCACGTCAATTGCATTTTTCGCAAGGTGGATTTGAAGGCAATCTTTTGCATGGTGAATTTGTTGAGTTTTATTATTCGGAACAAATCAAGGAGAAAGGCAATTTCAAAAATGGTTTGAAAGATGGCGTTTGGAAAAACTGGTATGAGAGCGGAGTATTAAAGGAGGTCATTACCTGGAATGAAGGCATGATGGATGGGGCTTTTCAGACCTTTGATGCCAATGGTAAGTTGATCAAAGAAGGAATCTACAAGAACGGGAAACTCGACGGTGTGGTAAAGGAAGTTGACAGTGCGGGAGTAGTGAAGGAAGTGAAATTCAAAAACGGCAAAGAGAAGCAAGCCAAAGTGTGCAAATCCAAAAAGAAAAAAGAAGCAGAGATCGTTCCCCTTAAAGAACAAGGAAAAGAAGAACAAACTCAGGAAAAAAAGAAATGGTTTTCACGAAAAAAGAAATCCTCCGAAGAGCCGCAAAAAGAAACTCCAAAGCAAGAGGAGCCTAAAAAGGAGAAAAAATCCTCTAAAAAGCAACCCGAAAAAACAAGCGATTAATGTCATCCTTCAAAGCCGGAGTCTTGCCTTATGTGCTGGTGATATCACTGGTTGGCGGAATATTGGCTTCGTCTATGATGTTGCGTTTTTATTTGTCGGTGAAAGAATCCGATTTCTACATGGACTATTACCTGATGCATCGCCATGCTGAATCGGCATTGGTATTTGGAATGCATGAAGAACAGTTCAATGCTTCGAAACAATTTCAGCCTTTGGATTTGGAAGTCCCGGATGATGAACAGGTCAGTTATGCCAGTGCTTCTTGGGGGATGTTTCGATTGGTGTTGTGCCGGGTTCAAAAGGGAGAAAAAACATTGGAAAAGGCTGCTTTATGCGGTGGTCGTGCAAAGGGTGAAATTCCTTCCCTGTATGTTTGTGATTTGCATCAAGCACTTTCACTTGCCGGATCAACACGTTTGGAAGGAGTTTGTTATGTGCCGGAACAAGGTTTAAAACGTGCCTATATCGAAGGACAATCTTACGATGGGACATCGATGATTTATGGTCAGCAGAAAACCTCCAAGCGCGAATTGCCCAGCTTGGAAGGAGATTTTACCCAACGCATCGAACAATTGTTCAAAGGTGAATTCTCTCCGGAAGATAGTCTTGTAATGTTTGGCTCTTTGCCATCAGATTCGATAAAACATAGTTTTTTCCGACGTACTTTAATTATCCGATCCAATGGTGATTTGCATCTCAAACAAGGTTATTATGCGGGCAATATCATTTTTATTGCTTCGGGAAAGCTCCGTGTAGCCAAGGAATGCCGGTTGCATCATGTGCTTTTGCTGGCCAAAGAAATTGAAATTGAAAGCGATGCATCGGATCTGCAGGCCTTTGCCCGGGAGCGGGTGGTGCTAAAAAATAAAAATGTTTTAAAATATCCAAGTGTACTTGCAGTGCTCCAGGAAGAAAGAAGTTTACCTGCCAATTTTCGCCAGGAAAAGCCTTATGGGGTCCGTTTGGAGGAAGATTCAAGACTTGCAGGGTGTTTGCTCAGCCTCCGGAAAAAATACGATCCACGTATTCGATTGCTGATTTCAATCGAGAAAAACAGCTTGTTATTTGGACAGCTTTATGCACAGGATTTAGCTGAAGTACAAGGAGAGGTTTGTGGTTCTATGTATTGCGAAAAGTTGTACCTCAAAACGAATTCATCCACCTACGAAAATTACCTGCTGAATGCTAAAATATCAGCAAAGGACTTGTCGCCGGAATTCTGTGGATTGATGTTTAAAGATGTTCCCCACGCTAAAATGCAAATAGATGAAGTGCATTAATTCTTCATACCGTGCATTTTCAACCGTGGAGGCCATTGTTTCGGCAGTGCTGCTTACCATCATCATGCTGCTTATTTACGGAGCATTAAGCAGTACCATGCAAAACGACAGAACCCTAACCATCACGCGAGGAATTGCACGTGTTGAAATGTGGCGAAGTCAATCGGATTCGCTAATGATGCACAATGATTTTGACCCTTTGCTATTTGAAGGAGGAAAAGTCATGCTTAGTCCAGAGGAAACGAATTTATCCGCATGTATCCGCATTCATTTTGCCATTCAAGATGCTGCAGGTAAAGAAGTATATGTGTGGAATGAAATACATCCTAAGCCATGAAAGCATTTCGCGCACTGACTTTAATGGATACGGTTATCGCTATGATTCTTGCTGCAATGGTATTGGGAATGGGTGGGACGTTTTACCTCGGATTGGTGCGTTCCATTCAGGGCTACCATGAAACCTCGGAAGAAGTTGCGCAATACCAGCAATTGTTGTTTTTGTTGCGACATGATCTTGATCGGTCAAACCGCATTAATGCGAATGAAAACGGATTTCAAATCCTAAACGATGCCGATCAAATAATAGCATCCTTTGAAAACGGAGATACTTGTTTGATAAGATTGCAAGGCGAAAACCATAAGGATACTTTTAAGTTACAGGTCAAAGAAGCACAATACCTCTACAAAGGGAAATTGGTACAAAGTGGTGAAATGATAGATCAAGTGGTATTGGAAGTCAGTTCAGAAAAAACCTCACAGCGTTTGGAGTGGAAAAAAAATTATTCCGCATCCATGCGCATTAATTCGGATTTCATTGGCCATTGATCTAAAACATATCAAACAAGCACCAAAGGCCCCGAAAAGTGCCGGTAAATCCTCATGGGGTGATTTCATGTCTCGAGATATCAGTCTTGGTGCAACGTTTAACGACAAGAAGAAAGAACGCTTTTATTCGGATTTATTCACTTTGTTTCAGGCTGGGGTTGATTTGCGATCTGCTTTGGAATTGATGTTGCAAGAAAAGCGTAAGGCAAAGGAGGAAGCGCTTTTAAGGGACATTCGTGATAAGGTTGTAAAAGGAAGTTCTTTTTCAAAAGCTTTGGAAGAAAGCGGAGAATTTAGTCCTTATGAATTCTTTAGCATTCGCATTGGGGAGGAAACAGGCGGACTTGCCGAGGTATTGCAAGAGATGGCAAAATACTATGCCAAACGCATTGAACTTAAACGTCAGTTGGTGAAAGTTTTTTCTTACCCGGTATTTGTTATTGTTCTAGCATTTGGAGTGGTGTATTTTATGATGCGCTACATCGTGCCCATGTTTGGGACCATCTTTAAACGATTCGGATCTGAGCTTCCGGGAATGACCAAGAAAGTAATTGCGCTCTCGGATTTTATGGTGGAATGGTCGCCTTTGTTTTTCACCTCCTTATTTG
>JBIKKU010000247.1:0-4895 GCA_044360245.1 Flavobacteriales bacterium
CCTGCAACCGTTGTAACCGATGTCAATACAACGGCTCTGAATCGCGATTTTCCGGCAGCAAAAGCAGCATCTTTCACCGACATACCTTCTTTGATGTAGCGGTTATACGTGTCCAACATGACCACAGCATCGTTTACCAAAATACCTACCAAGGCAATGATTCCCCAGAAAGAAAATAAGGAAACCGGTTTTCCTTCCAGACCATGTCCGTAGAATGCACAAAACACACCTGCCGGAACAGCAGTGAGTACAATGATTCCTTGCAATAAAGAACCAAAAGTCAGGGCCAAAATCAAAAGAACCAGAATTACAGTAAGCACTAAAACCGTTAGCATTGGACCTTGTGTTTCCCGCGCCCTTTCTGCTTGTCCCAAAAAGTTGGTTTGTACGTTAGGGAATTGATCTTTTAGTTTTGGCAAAACCGAATCGGTCACCAATTTGATCGCCTCACCAACCGGCGCGTTGTTATTGACCAAATCTGCTGAAACGGTAATTTCTTTTTTACCGTTGTAGTGCTTGATGCCAACATCACCACGCTGAATGGTAAAATTCACTAACTCACTCAAAGGATAGGTTTCACCTGTTACGGTTTTGATCATCATGTCCTCGAGTTGACCAAGCTTGTTTCTGCTTTCAATCGGATAACGCACCCAAACACGGACTTCATCTTCACCGATGATTAATCGTTGTGCCTCATCACCAAAAAATCCCTGACGGATCTGTCGCGTTACTTCACTGCGCGTAAGTCCGAGCATGTAGGCTTTGGGTTTTAATTCAATGTGGACTTCCTGAGATCCTAATGGACTATTATCGGTAATGTCTTTTAACGGTCCTAATTGAATAAATTCTTTTTTGATGAATTCTTTGGCTTGAATAAGTTCTTCCTGACTGTCGGAAGAAAGCATCAGAGAAATAGGTTTACCAAATCGTCCTTCGCCGCCAATCATGAATTTTTCGGGACCTACAATGGGTCCGATTTTTTTTCGGATGCGTTCAACAATGGTGAAACTTTCAATGTCTTTTCCTTCAATATCGATTTGAATGCGCAATGTTCCGGCATGTGCACCATTTTCGCCCAAAGAAGGTGCAGATCCGATGTTGAGCGTAGTTGCGGTAATTACGGTATCATTAAATTCTTTCTGCAATTCATCGCGCACCTCATATACTTTTTGTTGGCAATTGCGCAAGAAGTCTTCGGTTTGGAATTCTCTTTCGCCCGGTTTAAATGCAACGGATAGTGTAATGTCATCCAATTGCACATTGGGGAAAAACGTGAATTTGATATTTCCGGTTTGAAACAAAAACACCACAATGGCAATAAAGGCCATGGGCATAAAAACCATGACTCTTGATTTGTTGGTGATACGTTCCAAAAGCCAGGCATAGCCATCACGAATACCATCTACCCAACCGTTAAGGCGTGCTCTAAATCTATTGTACCAAGGTAAATTCAAGGGTTTGAGCATTCGGTCGTGACCAAGATGTTGAGGTAAGGTCAACAATGCTTCTACAAGCGAAAACAACAAACAAGCCACAACGGCAAAAGCCATTTCGCGCATCATTTCAAATTGTCCGCCAACAAACATGAGCAAAGCAAAAGCAACTACCGTAGTAAGAACGGAGGCAATCACAGAACTGAAAACTTCCAAGGTTCCATCAATGGCCGCTCGCATTGGAGATTTTCCGCGTTCAAAATGAGCGTAAATATTTTCGGAGATCACAATACCATCGTCCACCAAAATTCCAATTACGATAATCATTCCGAATAAGGAAATCATGTTAATGGTCATTCCGTATAACCAACCAATGGCAAATAATCCTAAAAAGGAAATCGGAATACCAAAAGCCACCCAAAACGAAACACGCAGCGAAAGGAAAAATCCTAAACAAAGCATAACCAACAGAAAACCTTGCCAGCCATTGGAGGTAAGCAGGTCAATGCGCTCCTGTAACATTTCTTCAAATTGAAAAATAATGCGCAGGTTGTAACCCGGGTTTTTGGTGTTGAATTCGGATGTGTAGGTTCTTACAAAATCAGCAATGCCGCCAAGGTCCTCGTCAGGTAATTTGTTTACGATCAATGTCACGGCTCGTTTTCCATCGAGAAAACTTTTCATGGGACGATCCGCAAATTGGAATTTTACCTCCGCTACATTGGAAAGTCGGATGAATTCACCTTCGTTGTTGGCGCGTAAAACAATATTTCCGATTTCATCTGCCATCGTTTCACGACCACGCATACGAATCAGGTATTCTTCTTCATTGGTTTTGATGGATCCGGCAGATAAATCAAGATTGTTGCTACGAACAGCAGCTACCACCTGATCAAAACGCAAACCGTATTCCAGTAATTTTTCTTCTTTGACTTCCACCGAAATTTCCACATCCGGATAACCCACCACTTGTATTTGTGAAACAAAAGGTGATGCAAGAAAATCGTTTTTAACCTGCTCGGCTTTGGCTTTTAATTCCCATAAATCATCCGGTCCGGTAAGCGCAAGAAAGGCGGCAGTACCACCCATCTCACCAACTTTTAATTTCCGAACAATTGGTTTTTCAGCACCAACAGGAAAGGAATTGATACTGTTTACCGTATTTTCAACATCGGTAAGCAATTCATCCATATCGGTATCCTCATAGGCTTCGATGCGAATGCTGGCCAAATTCTCTTCCGAGGAAGAAGTGATTTTTTTGATACCGGATAATCCTTCTACCGCTTGCTCAATTTTGGTGGTTACACCTTCTTCCATTTCTGCGGGAGAAGCCCCGGGATAGGCAACGGCAATGGTGATAATCCGCGGTGGAATTTCAGGGAAAAAAGATTTCCGCATATTGAGCATTGCCAATATTCCGAAAATGATGGTCATGATGACGAACCCGTTTCCCCAAATCGGATTCGTAATGAAAAATGTAATTATCCTTTTCATTTTTTCACGATCGGATTAAACTTGGTAGAATCGTTAACGTTTGCAAGAGGTTCTATCACCACCATGCTGCCTTTGTCAATTCCGGAGGCAATCACATCTTCGCGGGTTACAAACTTGATGTCGATGTTTGTTTTATGCAAAGTGGAATCTTTCCACAGGTAAATCATGTTTTCATCCAATAAGGCACGGCGCGGAATGCGGATGGTATTGGCAATTTTTCCTGCCTGAATTTTTGCGGTGAGGTACATGCCATTGTAAAGCACGTCCGCCGGTTTTTTCAGGATTTGTATAAATACCGGAATCGATTGTGTGGATGCATTTACAAAACTTCCAATACGAATGATTTTACCTGCGTAGGTTTCTTCACCACTGGTGGACTGCAATACCACATCCTGACCAATCTTTAACCAGGAGATATTTTGGACATCAATCGGAACTTCAATTTCCAAATCATCTCCTTTAATAATGGAAAGCAGTTTTGTACCGGGATTTACAACAGCACCGGGTTCTGCAAACACATCGGTAATCGTGCCGTCGAATGGAGCAACCACCGTATATTTTTTCAAGCGTTCTTCTTCAGCTTTAATGGTGTAGTATTCACCAATAATGTTGCGGGAGGCGACAAACGTTTTTTCTTTGGAATTCTTTGGAGTAGGTAATTCCGGCATTGCTTTTTCTACATCAATCTTATCAAAGAAATTTTTCCATTCGGTATAACTGTCGGGATAATCCAAACGAATATCCGGCAAAGCATTGGCGAGAATATTCAGGTAAGCCGATTTACGCGCTTGCAATGCGAGACGTGCATCTTGATCGCGTAACTGAAACAAAGCTTCTCCGGCACGAACGGATTGTCCTGCTTTTAATACTCGTCCCGGCAGCAACATTCCTTGTACTTCTGCCGCTACATCTACTTTGCGGGAAGAAATAATGCGACCCTGACCTTCAATTTCGACCATCACGCTATCGGGTTCTGCTTGTTGTACTTTTACATAACGTGCATTTTTTCCGGCCTTTTCATCGGGCTTGAGGTCGAATTTGGATTTGTTTTTGACAAGGGTCATTACCATCAAGAGTATCATGACGATGAAACCTGCAAGAACAAGGTATCTGGTTTTCATGCGGTGGAAATTTTGAACGAAATTAAGTTCAATTGTGCATACAACATAATAGCTGTGCTATTCGGACGAAGAATCTGATGAGTGGGGGAAATGAATAATTCACCGTTTCCTAGGTTAATAACTTTGTTGAAAATGCTATCTGTCTGTTAAATAAGCCCTGTGCCTTGGTGCCTAAATTTGTTTGAAGCGAAAAAACAATTACAACAAGCCAAATGATTTCGTTGCTAACCCGTTTTTCACGAAAAAAGATTTCAGAGGATCAGCTCGCAAGCGCCTTTGTGGTGAATCTTTTTGATGTGTGCCAGCAAGCCTGGCCTGAGGTTGCGGCCTATATCAGTGAAGATCCCGATTTTGCCAAGTGTCCAACGCCGGAGATGAAAGATGATGAGCAATTTCTCATGATTGTCCTGGTTGGAAATATCAAGCTGCTCTCAGAAAGTTTTGAACCCGAACTCGAAGACGCCATCCGTGAGAAGATCATGGAAAAATGTGCCGAAGCGATGGGATGGGAAAGGGATCGATTTAATGCCGTGTTCAAGGAATACTCTGATTTCTTGTCGCGCGTAAATCATCCTTCCAAAAATGTACTTTACAGCATGGCCAGAGGCTTGTTCTATAAATACAACCTGAATCATTACCAAGCTGATTATTTCCGCACACTCAATACACCCAATCCAATTTTCCTTAAGCGCATGAATGAAGTCATGAACTTGTTCCTTTGGGATTGGCAAGCATTTTTTGAACGCTACAAAGTAGTTTTATAAAAAAAAGGAGAGCATTGCTCTCCTTTTATATTTTCTGTGTTGAAGGATTATTTCAACCCGAATTCTTTTTCTGCCATGTCTGC
>JBIKKU010000248.1:0-4887 GCA_044360245.1 Flavobacteriales bacterium
ATCGAAGGTTTCGAAAAAATAAAAATCACCTGCAACAATATCTTTTGGTTTGTATAAAATGAACGAGTCCGGAAAATGCTTCATCATATACCTTTTCGGAGGTAAGATGGCATCCTGAATGCGTTTTGCATACTGAATACTGTCGGTAAGATCCTTGTTTTTTTCGGCGAGCATTTTCTGAAACAATGCACGCTGTGCCACGAAATACACCAATAGGGCAAACACGATGCTTGAAATAACCAAAGTGTTCATGGTAAAAAACATCAGCACAATACTTTGATCCACATGTGCTGCTCTTCCGGGAAATAAAAATTCCAATACAGCAACCAATACTACAGCCGCCAAAAAGAAAATAAACAATACCCGGGCTACGCGAATGTTGTAAAACATCAAGGCACCAAGCGGACATAATATCGCTGCCAATACCACATTACTTGCGGAGTAAAATCCACCAAGTGCAATTTGGGTTCCGGTGGGTAACAATAAAATCAGAATCAATTGCACCATGCGGAATGGACGGTATTTCCGCGTAGCATAAAACATGAACAAATTGAAAAAAGATAAAATGGCATAACTCAATACCACCATTCCTCCGGCATTCAACTTCAGGAAAAAATACAAAACCGACCAACCCGAACCGAAAATGGCAGTCAATAAAATGACACGCACCAAAATGGTACGACGCAATTTTTCTTCCTGATCCAAATCATGGAATCCGAAGATGCGTTCAATCTGATATCCGGAGAATGCGTTCAGGCGAGTTTGTTTTTGCGCTTAAGAGTAAACACCCAAATATACCAAGCATCCAGCAATCCTGTTATCACACACATGCTCAATAACCAGGGATCACTGAATTTTAAAAAGCAAAAGACTGATATTAAGACCGTTCCAACTCCTTTAAACCAGGCAGATAAATAGCTGAATCCGTCGGTATTGGGGCGAGAAAGCAACAAGAGAGGATATAGCAGGCTCATAAATACATTCAAAATGTAGCCTGAATTTGCCCCCATGTGGGTAATCGGCGCATCCCACTTGTCGATGTAGTAATACAAATTCACGAACCAACATGCCAATCCGAAAATCAATAAAGCGATGTAGTTTTTAATCAGGTAAGGATTGCTCAATTGCTTCCAACCATAACGGAACAAACCGTAAACAATAAAACAATCGAGGAAGAACCAAATGCGGTATCCCCATACATACAATTCACCCATGTCGGTAGTGAACACAAAACTCCACAAAAATTCCCATGAAAAATTGGCAAGCACGGCCACAATCGGAATTTCTACGAATTGTTCTTTGCGAATGGCGCGAATGACCATGATGTATGTAAACACCCACAACAAACATCCGATGGCAAAAAAGATATGCTCTTCGGGTGTATAATCTTTTAGGTTGATGATTTTATCCCAGCTCATGCTTATTTGAATAAACGTAAAAAGAATGCTTTAATGCTTAAACGAATCCATTGGAAGAATCCCATTTTTTCACTCCAAGGAAGACCTTTGTCGTAACGCTCCTGATCAGCAAGTTTCCATGCCGAAAGGATGTTCGGTTCGTGTAAATTCCAAATCTGACAAGGCTTTGCATTGACTCCGCTATCGGCGATGATGGCATTTACAGCACGACGGGCAGCTTCATTCGCTCCTTCCATGGTAGCCAAATCGGTGAAGGTTTGCACATAATCAGATGCCAAAGTAAAGTTGCTTATTAAGGTATGGGCACTCGGACGCAATTCCCATGTACCCACACGATTTACCAAAAGCGGCTCCAGGTTGATGTTTTTATGTGGGCGCTTTGTATCAGGAGTAAGGATGTCCGGATCCATAAACCAATCCTCCAAATATTCATCTTTAAGAATCTCTTCTTTGTAGTTCAGACTTTTCTTCAATTGCGCCCAAACCTCGTTCTTAATGGTTTCGCGATCGCACTCGCTTGCAGGATTTTTCTGAAGCAGTCCCGCAGCAAACCAATCACTCACATCAATGGAAAGAATACCACGCACTTTTCCGTTTCCGTAATCACCAATATTAAAATTGCTCCAAAACTGAATTTGAGAAATAGAAGTTAGAGCCCATTGCGTGTTCACATAAATGGTATGTCCGTGATCGATTTCTACATCTTTGTTCAGGTAAAACTGAATACCATTCATCCAACTCACTGAGTCGGCAAGGGTTTTTACGTTTGTTAAGGTCGGATCAATTTGCGTCATTTCTTTGGTCACCTTGGTGCCCATCACTTCAACAGGCAAGGCTGCGATGTAATAATCACCGGTGACTTCAAACGGTTTTTCATGACCAATCGGATTATCGTTTTCATCACGCAAAACTTTTTGAACCGTGACATGACCAATTTTACGTGAAGTCATATCGCAGTGGATATGATGCAAATCGTGGTTCATGTGGTATTCAAAACTTCCTTCGAATTTTTCATGGAGGTATTTCATCCAGGGATTAATCCAGACATCGTTTGTAGGACCATTCAACACACGATCCGTGCTTCCTCCGGGCGATGCAATATCAAACATGAGCTGCAACATGATATCACCTCCTGTGCGTGTACTTGCCAATTTCGGTTGTGCGGCAACCAGTGTGCGCGTTAATCCTGAAGCAAGTAAAGCCTGGTAAGCATCGCTTTTTCCTTCAGCTTCAATGAATGTCCACCACGGAATTTTTTCGTATTCGTTCAATCGGCGATCCGGACAACTCGTCATCAATTGCCACATTTTTTTGGCAAAGATTTTAGATTCACCGGGCTTCAATCCGTAATTGGTATCAAAGGCATCCTTGAGCATGACTTCAATATCCGAAAGCGATTTCGGAAAACGTGAAGACATTAAAATTCCGGGTTGATCGTAACGCGCAACATAAATGCGAGTAGCATCCACCAGATTATCAAAAACAGTTTTTCCATTTCCCAATGGAATTTCTTTCATGGTTTGTGGAAGATGCTGATAGAAACGCGGGAAAAAACGGAAACCATGTTCCCCCGGCAAATCCTTTCGGCCATCCTTTCCTGAACCTTTGTAGTTCAGCGAACGTGCTTTTCCGCCGGGAATGTTTTTGTGTTCGTAAACTTTGACATTAAAACCGCGATGCAGCAGTTCGTGAGCAGCACTGAGTCCCGCGACTCCTCCGCCCAAAATGATGACCTGTTTGGACATGATGTAGATGTTACTGGTTAGGTTGATTGAGGTCGTTTAAAATAACCAGAATGTTGGAATAATCCAAAACCGAAAATCAATCCACCTTCTCAAACTTCACATCATCCACCCATAGTACCAAATCATTGTCCTTGGAATTGGCTGTAATTCCGATTTCGCAACTGCTGTACATGCCCTTGGTGCCCAATTGAAAATACAGGATATCCTTAGGAAGAGTGACTCTCTCCTTTGCATCAATAATCAACTGACCATCTTGCCACAGTTTTACGGTGCCTTTGTGTTTTCTGGAAAGCTTAACTTCACATCTGATTTCCACCCATTGATTACGCGGAAAATCGATGGCTGTGGATGCATCTTGAACAATATCGTTTTCCAAAAACTTGTGCTCAATGCGCAATTGATTGTTCACCATGGCAATGCGCATTCCCGGTCCTGCTCCAATGGTAGCCTGTTCTTCAAGGTCCATTAAAAACAACCACTCCAAATCATCATTTCCCTGAAGATAATACCAGGCCGTTAATCGCACGGTTTCATTTTCCCAAAAGGCCATTTTTTGTTTGGCAATACTGGCTTTTGAAACTGTTTCGGAATTCGATTTGGTGGCATTGAATTTTAAGGAACGCGTTCCGTTGTGAGCAAATGTAGAATCTACTACAATATTGTTTGCCGGCATGGTCAATTGGGTATACGACCACAACACATCATCGTCCAACAATAAATCTTCCGGTTGGTTGTAGGATTCAAAATCATCCTGATAAAAATCCGGACCATCAAAATATTTCTCCTTACTGCATGAGAAAATTGCAGTCAGAAAGAACAAGGCCAATCCCATTTTTTTCATTTGCAGGAATTATTAGAAAACCGATAACCCAAACTCATTCCTGCCCAATGTCGATATTGAAAATCGATGAGGTAAGAAATTAGTGGCGTGTACGTTAAACGAAAATAAAAGGGACGCTCTGCCCAATTTCTCTTATACCCTAATGTGACAAGTGTAACCGGAAAAAACGCACCACGTGTAGTGATAGAAATGCCTTGTCCAACACCCATTTCGAGCCAGTTCTGACCTTTTCCGTAATACCCGTGCAAGAGGAGTGGAAACACCAAATTGGTTCCATTGTTTTTATCGATGGGCGCAATACTAAATCCCGCGCTCCAGCTAAGTTGCCAGGGTTGATCAATGATGATGTGTTTCTCATAATTCACCGAAGCCAAACCACCACTGCCTCCGAGCTCGAGGTAAAGAGAACTGTTTGATTGTGCTATTCCTGATTTTACAAATGGCAAAACCGGAAAAGTGAAAAGAAAAAATCTGAAAATGGTTCTCAATATCATAAAATTCAATTTACCAAAATTTTCCTAACTGCAACTTCACCATTTTGAAATACAATTTTAAATACATAGAACCCCTGGTGCAATTCATCAATTGAAATACTCTGTGTATAGGAATTATTTAATGAAACCGTTTTCACCATATTTCCTGAAAGATTATATAAATATAAAGCCCCCATTGGACTCGAGGAATGAATTTCAAATTTGTCGTCGGTTGGATTCGGGAACACACTTAACTGCGTTAAATTGTCAACTGAATTTTGAATAGACAACACACCATGCTCTGAAGGATTCACAACAACATAATAAGCATCACCATCAACATAGGAGGGGATTGAAATTTGAATGGAATCACCACTAATGTTAATATTACCATTGTAAATCGTTTGAGG
>JBIKKU010000026.1:0-17014 GCA_044360245.1 Flavobacteriales bacterium
TAAGGAATCGAAGCTTACTCCATAATCCGATTTCATTTGGGTGTTGAATTTGGAGAAATCTGCCACCATGATTCCCACTTGGAATTTTGATCCGCGGCTATTTCCATCGGCAAGATTACCCAAATTCGGTTGTGCGAAACAGAGCATTGAACTCAATAAAAAAAGAGAAGCAGCAACTATTTTTTTCATTTTTTAATCGCGTTTTTAGGTGAAGTGAATTTTAGAATTTCCGGATAGATGCCCTTGCAAAAAGCTTCCAGTTTTTTTCTTCCTTCTTCGGAAAAGCCAACAGGAACTGTAGTTCTACCGGTTGAATCGGATTGAAAAGATCCCGCAATTTTGGGTTTCGATTTGAGGTGGTTCGTCGCGAAACAGAGGTCAACCACACCGCCAATGCTTGTCGAATCGGAGTAAAACACAAAACTGATTTCCGGACGAAATGATCCGGGTTTTACTGCACCACCATAGGTGTTGGGGTCGTGCAGAATTTGCATGAATTCGGTTCGTTTTTCGGCGCTTAGTACAATTCCGGGCTGACGAACTCCCGGGTCGACATTTTTATCCGGACCTAATCCTGAAAAAATACTTCCCGGTTTTTTTGGAACAAAAGCAGTAATATGATGTGCGCTGTCGAGTTCAAATGTTTTGCCTGCCATCCACGTGAACGAAAAACAAAACACAACTGCGCCAAATATCAGAAGGGACTTCATGGTCTTGGGTTTGACCTACAAAATACAAAAGAAAGCATTCGTTTCCTCACCAGTAGCCTGATTCAATAGAACTTAGGTTTACAAGGCTGCCTGAACTTCTCCGCGGGCTTCACGAAATGCAGGTGTCAGGATTTTTTCGATTTTGTTCCATGGTATAACAATTTCTGTGCTGCCTGCTGCATAAGGTGCAATTTCGTAAGTGTTGTAAATAAAAACCAAGCCTTCCGGTGAACACATGTAATTGTCGTTTAAGGCAAAGGTGTTGTTTTCAAATTCAAATCCTTGTTCCTCCAAGCTTGCATCGGCGGGGATTTCCAATTGCTGACGGAAAATTCCTTCTGCAATTTTGGTAAGTCCGTTTACATCCGAAACAATTTCTTCCAGTTTGAAGGCTTGATTGGTTTGTAGATTAAAAATTTTCATCACGAAGGTTGCATTCGGGTGTGCTCCTCCGGTGAAGGCGTCAACACTCATGCTTAGTGATAACAATTTTGAATTGAGCATGACCACGGATGCGTTTCCTTCAACGTACCATCCCAAGGAAGCATCAGGCATTTCTTTTTGAAAGTCCTGCCATTCCGCAATCATCGAATTGGCGGCAATTTCTAAAGTGGTATCGCCACCGCTTTCATTGTATTGCATGAATCCGGTGAAAAAAGAAATGATTTCCTGATTGATCATTTTTAGAAATGTAGGATTACCTTTTACAAATTCAGGATAGGTAAAAGCAATGTGCAAACACGCATTTTCTTCAGTGTTTTTGCAGTCCCCGGCTTCTTTGAGAAATTCCCGTGTTTCGAATTCCGGAGTAGTTTCAACGACTACGGAATCTGTTTTGGTAGTTGTGGTTTGTGTTTCTCCACCGCAGGCTGTCAAGAGTAGCGCTGAAAAACTGAGAAGCAAAAATTTATTCATTTTCATCGAGATGAAATTTATGCATGAAGCGATGAAACACCGGTGTGAGCATCACGGTAACGGTAGTCAGCAAAGCCAGTCCCGAATATAGCGCATAAAAAGAAGCAAACAATTTTCCGGAAGTGCTGAGCATGGGATCAACCGGCCCCATTCCCGTCAAGATCATGCTTGCATTGTAAAATGCATCCAGCAGGCTTAATTCTCCGAAATAGCTATATCCGGAGGTTCCTATCAAAAGCGATAAAAAAACGATAGCCAGGGACCAAATAAAGTTCCTGGCTACACGTTTGCGGAAATCCGCATGTGAGATGAGCGGTTTGCGCTTATGTTCGTACATGTTAGAAGCAGTATTTATTGGCTTCGATGAGTTTAGCAGCAATGCGACGACGAGCATCTTTGGTGTTCATCGGATCGACTTTAGTGAAACGTTTCAATCCCATGAGCATGATGCGTTGTTCATCACCTGCAACGAAAGAGTTGATGGCTTCTTTTCCGTTTTTGTTGATGCGGTCGGCCATGTCGTTGATGTAAACACGTGCAATATCAATATATACCGATGCAGCTTCTTCTCCGCGCATGCTTACGATTTTTTCGGCGCGCAGTAAAGTACTTTCGGCAACGTAGGTATCGATTACCATGTCTGCAATGTTGATGAGGATTTCCTGTTCTTTGGAAAGTTCCATCATCAGTTTTTGCGCTGCAGATCCGGCTACCATCAATACGGCTTTTTTGAAATTGGTGATGTATTTTTTCTCTTTCGCAAAAAGCGTTTCATCCGGAGCGGCGAAATCGGGAACGGACATGAGTTCTCCTGCAATTTTCATGGCAGGCCCCATCAAATCCAATTCACCTTTCATGGCTTTTTTCATGAGCATGTCCACAATGAGCATGCGGTTGATTTCGTTGGTGCCTTCGAAAATACGGTTGATGCGAGAGTCGCGGTAGGCGCGTTCCATCGGTGCTTCGGCAGAATAGCCCATACCACCGTAAATCTGTACGCCTTCGTCAACCACATAATCCAATGCTTCAGATCCTGCAATTTTCAGGATAGCAGCTTCCGCAGCAAATTGTTCTACACCTTTTAAAAGCGCTTTTTCTTTTTCCATTCCCGAAGCCTTCAATTCATTGATGGCATCTTCGATGTTTTGCGAGCAACGGTATGTAGCACTTTCTGCTGCAAAGGCACGAATGACTTGTTCGGCAAGTTTGTAGCGAATGGCACCGTATTTGGAAATAGGGCGACCAAATTGCTGACGTTCATTGGCGTACTGCACCGATTTGGTGATGGCTTCTTTCGATCCACCAAGCGCAGCACCGGCAAGTTTCACGCGACCGATATTCAAAATATTGAGCGCAATCTTGAATCCGTTCTGACGATCGGAAAGCATATTTTCTAACGGAACTTTTACGTTGTTGAAGAAAATCTGACGCGTAGAAGAACCTTTAATCCCCATTTTCTTTTCTTCAGGATTCAGCGATACACCTTCCCAAGCACTTTCTACGATGAAAGCAGATAAATTTTCATCGTTGTCGATTTTCGCAAACACTGTTAAAACATCTGCAAAACCACCATTGGTGATCCACATTTTTTGTCCATTAAGGATGTAATGTTTTCCATCCTCACTCAAAACCGCTTTTGTTTTTCCTGAATTGGCATCCGATCCGCTTCCTGGTTCGGTGAGGCAATACGCAGCTTTCCATTCGCCTGAAGCAAGTTTGGTGACGTATTTTTGTTTTTGCGCTTCGTTTCCGTAATACAAAATGGGAAGCGTTCCGATACCCACATGTGCTGCAAGTGCAACAGCAAATGAATGTCCGGCACCGGTGACTTCAGTGGTCAACATTCCGGTTACGAAATCTTTTCCAAATCCGCCGTATTCTTCAGGAACGGTAATTCCCAGCATACCCAGTTCGGCAGCTTTGTCGAGCAGACTTTTCATGAGTCCCTCTTCCATATTGTCGATCTGATGCAAACGAGGGAAAACCTCTGCTTCGAGGAAATCGCGACAAGTTTGTGCAATCATCAGTTGTTCTTCATTCCATTCTTCCGGAATAAAAACAGTTTTGTAATCGGTTTCTTTGATGAGGAATTCTCCTCCTTTGATGGCTGTGCTCATAAGTAATCGTATAGGGGTGAATCAATAGGTTGGACAATTAAAATACTTCAAAAATTCCTGCAGCTCCCTGACCTGTTCCCACACACATGGAAACAATGCCGTATTTCTGGTTGCGTCGTTTTAGTTCATTGAACAATTGCACCGAAAGTTTTGCGCCGGAACAACCCAGTGGATGTCCGAGTGAAATCGCGCCACCGTTTACATTCACGATGCCCGGATCAATTCCGAGTTCTTTCACCACAGCAACCGATTGCGATGCAAATGCTTCGTTCAATTCAATGAGGTTGATATCGTTCAATTTCATGTTTGCCAATTGCAAAGCTTTGGGAATGGCGGCAACCGGACCAATTCCCATAATGCGCGGTGGAACTCCTGCTGCTGCAAAAGAAACCAATCGTGCAATGGGTTGAAGGTTGAGTTCTTTTACCATGCGCTCGCTCATCACCATTACAAATGCAGCACCATCGCTGGTTTGCGAGGAATTACCTGCAGTTACGCTACCTGTTGCAGAAAACACAGGCTTCAACTTGGCAAGTGCTTCGAGGTTGGTGTCGGCGCGTGGACCTTCGTCGGTATCGATGATGTATTCTTTCGATTTTTTCTTCATGTTGGCATCGACATAGTTCTCTGTGATTTTTACAGGAACAATTTCGTTTTTGAATTTTCCTGCCTGAATGGCGGCGATGGATTTCATGTGTGAATTCAATGCAAACTGATCTTGCTCCTCACGCGAAATTTTGTATTCGTTGGCAACGGCTTCGGCGGTCAATCCCATTCCCCAATACCAATCGGGATGTTCTTTGGAAACACTTGGATGCGGTACAACACGCCAACCACCCATCGGAATAAGACTCATGCTTTCTGCACCACCTGCAATGATACAATCGGCCATTCCTGAACGGATTTTTGCAGTGGCAATGGCAATGGTTTCCAAGCCCGATGCACAGTAGCGGTTCACGGTCATTCCCGGAACTTTTTCGGTATCGAGTCCCATCAATGATACGAATCTACCCATGTTCAATCCCTGTTCCGATTCGGGCATGGCATTACCGACAATCACATCGTCGATACGGTCTTTGTCGAGTTGGGGTAGGGTACTCATCATGTGACGAATCACAGTTGCTGCGAGATCGTCGGGACGCATGAAGCGGAACCCCCCGCGACCTGCTTTTCCGACTGCTGTTCTATAGGCTGAAACGATATAAGCTTCCATGGGTATGTTTTGTTTTAACTGAATTAACGGTTTGATTTTTTTCGGATGAGGTATTGATGGAATCTTTGTTTGTCTTCGGGTTGCATGGCTTCTTGTAAAAAATCCCAAGCATCCTCAATAAACATTAGGATTTCTTCAGCATTTTTTTTCCTGAACAACATGCGCTGTTGCTCAGACAATTGATAATCGTATTCATATTGATGATTCATTCGGGCTGCTTTTAAATTTGATAAGTTCTTCGATGTCTCTTTTGTCTTGCTCTCGATTGGCGTGTTTCTTCAAGGCAATTAAATCTTCTACCGAAATAATGCTAAAGCGAACATCACCGATTTCTCTTTCGTTTTTTCTTGTTTTCATTTCTAAAAACGGAATCGGGCAATCGATCAAAACATCAACATTCATGCTTGCTTCTTTATGGTTGAAAAAGCTGAAAGCAATCAAATTGTTTTTGGAGATGAAATTTGCTCTGGTTGATTCATCGGCTACTGAATTCAGACGTAAGGGAAGCACTTCCTTGTATCCAAGTTCATACATAGCAGCTTCGAATTTCGCCAGATTTTCACTTGAAAAATCCAGCAACAAATCAATATCAAAAGTCATTCGAGGTATTCCATACAATGCAACAGCAAGCCCACCACAAAGCAAGTAGTCAACTTTATGCCGATTCAGCGTATCGAATAGTCGCGTGAATTTCATCTTTTTAATTCCTTAAGATTTTTCCTCCGGTGAGGATGCTTTGCATACGTTCCAGGGTTTTCTTCTCCATGCACAAACGCAGGAAGGCATCACGTTCCAAGTCCAGCAGGTATTGCTCGTTGACCACTGTAGGTTGCGATAAATCACCACCTGCAAGCACATAACCGAGTTTTTCAGAAATTTTCTGATCGTGCTCGCTGATGTAGTTTCCGCTCTTCATGGAATTTGCTCCAACATATACCAAGCCAAGTGCTGAATTGCCCATTACACGAATATCATTGCGTGGCGCGGGTTTGGTATAGCCTTTGTCTGCGAGTGCAAGTGCACATTCTTTCGCGTAAGCCAATTGATGTGCACGTGAAACTATTACTTCATCGATACCCTGACGCAAATAGCCGAGCTCAAATGCCTCGTGTGCCGACATGGAAACTTTTGCCTGACCGATGGTAAGGAAACGGTTGCGGAATTGATTTAACTCCACATCTCCTTCATGCAATTCATCGCTCAAACGCACTGCAAATTCTTTGGTACCTCCGCCGCCGGGAATTACGCCAACACCGAATTCTACCAGTCCCATATAGGTTTCCGCATGTGCTATGACTTTGTCGGCATGCAGACACATTTCGCAACCTCCGCCAAGCGCCATATTATGCGGAGCAACCACAACAGGAATGGAAGAGTAACGCACGCGCATCATGGTGTTTTGGAAAGCACGAATGGCAAAATCAAGTTCATCGTATTCTTGTTCAACGGCAAACATAAACACCATACCAAGATTAGCACCGGCAGAGAAATTATCGCCTTCGTTGCTGATGACCAATCCGCGGTAATCTTTTTCGGCAAGATCAATGGCCTTGTTCAAGCCTTCAATCACTTCACCGCCGATGGTGTTCATTTTGGTATGGAATTCAATATTCAGAATGCCATCGCCCAAATCGGTAATGGTGGTTCCGGAATTTTTCCAAACGGTTTTTGTGGAACGAATGGAAGAGAGAATGATAAGGTCTTCGGTTCCGGGAATGACTTTGTAGGATTTCGAATGGATGTCGTAAAATTTACGTACGCCATTTTCGAGTTTGTAAAAGCTTTTATTTCCCGATGCCAACATTTCATCCACCCAAGAAGCATATTTCACACCTGCTGCTTTCATGGCTCCTGCTGCGGCTTCCAGACCGATGGTGTCCCAAACTTCGAATGGACCTTGTCCCCATCCAAATCCGGCGCGCATGGCATCATCTACCTTGTAGATTTCATCAGATATTTCGGGAATGCGGAAAGAAACATAAGAGAACAATCCGCTGAAACTTTTGCGGTAAAATTCTCCTGCTTTGTCTTTTCCTGCAAAAAGAAATTTCATGCGCATTTCTAAATCGTCGATCTGACGAGCACCATCGAGTGTGGCAAATTTTACTTTTTGTTGCGGAACATATTCGAGTGTTTTCAGATTTAAAGAAAGAATTTCACTCGATCCGTCGGCTTTGCGTGTTTTCTTGTAAAAACCTTGTTTGGTTTTATCACCGAGCCATTTGTTCTCGTTCATTTTGGCAACATATCCGGGAAGCGTAAACAAAGCATTGGCTTCATCGTTCGGACAATTCTGCTTTAATCCATTGGCCACATGCACGAGAGTGTCCAAACCAACCACATCGCAAGTGCGGAACGTAGCGGATTTCGGGCGACCCAAAACAGGTCCGGTTAATTTATCTACTTCTTCAACGGTCAATCCCATTTCTTCTACCAAATGGAACAATGCCATGATGGAATATACTCCAACGCGGTTGGCAATAAATGCAGGCGTGTCTTTGCACAAGACCATGGTTTTACCCAGGTTGCGACTTCCGAATTCCATTAAGAAATCAATGACTTCCGGAGCTGTTTCCGGTGTTGGAATGATCTCGAGCAATTTCAGGTACCGCGGTGGATTGAAAAAGTGTGTGCCGCAAAAATGTTTACGGAAATCTTCACTTCTTCCTTCGAGCATCATATGAATGGGAATACCGGAGGTGTTGGAAGAAATGATGCTACCGGGTTTGCGGTATTTTTCGACATTGGCAAAAACCTGATGCTTGATGTCAAGTCGTTCCACAACAGCTTCCAAAACCCAATCACATTCCGCAATGCGTTGCATGTCGTCGGTGAAATTTCCGGTTTTGATGCGTGACACAAATTTCTTGCTGTAAATGGGCGAAGGATTGGTTTTAAGGGTGTTTTGCAAAGCGGTGTTTACAATCCTGTTTTTTACAGCCGGGTGATCGAGACTGAGTCCTTTCGCTTTTTCCTCTTCGCTCAATTCATTAGGAGCAATGTCGAGCAAAAGCACTTCGCAACCAATGTTGGCAAAGTGACAAGCAATGCGGGATCCCATGATTCCGGATCCTAATACGGCAACTTTTTTAATCCTTTTCATAGTGGTAAGGAGCTGTTATTTTCCAAATAAATGTTCGGGTGTTTCGTCTTGAAGAATGGAGTTGATGTTTTCCATCACTTCAAAAAAAGTATTGAGTTTGGAAGCGGCAATGCGCTCCTGCATGTATTCATTGAAGCGGTAAACGGCCTGTTTCGAAATGTCGCGTTTTTTTCTTCCGGTTTCGGTCAACATGATGCGTACCATCCTGCGGTCAGTTTTATCGCCTTTGCGCATGATGAGGCCTTGTTCTTCCATTACTTTTAAAGTGCGTGTAAGCGAACGAGGTTCCATTCCCATTTTTGGTCCGAGTTTGGTCGAAGGCGTTCCGATTTTTTGATCGATGTTCAGCAACACATAACCGATGGACATGGTTAATCCGTGTTTTTCTGCTTGTGTATTGTAGAGACGTGCAATACTGTGCCAAGCCCAGCGGAGGTGAAAATCTATCGTTTCTTCAGGTTTCATGTGTGTCAAATATATAAAAAATATTATGCGTGCATACTTGTTGAAAACTTATTTTTCTATGAACAAAAAGTCAAGTTCTGCAAGCGGTTTGCCATTGATGAGCACGTGAATCCGGTGCGCACCGGGGTAATGTTTGCGGGTGGTCATGTCGGCAAAGGATTGACTGCTTTGAAGTTGAACTTTTTCTCCGGATTGCAATATGACATCCCTCATGCGAAACACTTTGCGGTTGTGTTTGCCGTTTGATTTGAGATAGTCAATTCCGTATTCCACGCGGTACGTATGTTTTTTTTTGTCGGTGTTTTCGAGTTCAAAAGCAAAGGACATTTTTTCACCGCGCTTGATTTTTCCGGAGCTGAGTTTGAATTTTTCCACTTTCGCATCAGCCTTGTGGTTAATGCCCATAATGGCTAAGGCTTTGGGTTCTCCTTTTTTCAATAAGCCGCGCAGGGCGTGACGAACAAGTTTATCTGTTTCGGGAGAAATGTTTTTCCATTTGCTGCTGATTTCAAGCGCAAGATTCGGATGGTCTTTGGAAATATCGTTGAGGTTATTGGCCACACTACGGCGGACATATTCCGATGGATCGTTTTTGAGTTGTTCGAGAATTGGAAGAACCGGTGCAGGATCTTTTTTTAAAGCCGGAATGGCCATGGCCCAGGGAAGACGAGGCCGGCAGCCTTCGGAAGAAAAGCGACGCACGTGTTCGTTTTTATGCGTCGACCATTTCTGCATTTGAGCCATCACTTCTTTGGGATAGCGCAAAAGGAAAGGACGAACCGCAAATTCAGAAGTGGAATACACCGTGAATTTTTCCATCGCGCGGAGTGAAGTTTTTAAATCGTCAATGCCGAAAACCTCAATGAAATCAGGAAAAACAAAGCCTACAATACCACTGAATTCGGGTGCGACTTTTTCCAAAACTTCAATTTGTTTCGGATAGGGAAGTTTCAATTCTTTTCCGATACACTGCGTGATGTGACGCATACGCTCCTTTAACTCTCGGGAATCCCATTGGGCATCGAGCACATTTGTTACGAAGCGCTTGCCGGAAAAGGAGGGATGTGCCTTTTCAAGGAGACGTGCCATTCGCTCCACTTCGCTTTTGCTGTAATAGTATTTTAACGGTTCAGCCATAGTCCCTGAATATGCGAAAAAGCAAAGAAAACACCGAATTTTTCAGGGTATTTCTACTGAAAAGATACCCATGGTTTACCTATTTCGGGGAGCAGATTAAAACCCTGACCGGCCCTGAACCTGAGGGATTTGTTTAGTTTTGTTGAAAACCGGTAAATGATTGTGGATGTTATCATACCCGCCTACAACGAAGAGGACTCGATTCCTTTGGTTTTGCGCGCCATTCCAAAGGATTTGGTAAGGGAGGTGATCGTTGTCGATAACAATTCTACGGATGCCACTTTTGAGGTAAGTCGTTCCCATGGAGCCATTGCGCTAAAAGAAAAGCAACAAGGGTATGGTGCCGCTTGTTTAAAGGGGATGCAGTACATCGCAGAAAAAAGGGAACATCCGGATGTGGTTGTTTTTTTGGATGCCGATTATTCCGATCATCCTGAGGAAATGGAAATACTTCTTGCACCGATTCGTGAAGGGAAAGTGGATTTTGTTTTGGGTTCGCGGGTGAAAAAGTTTCGTGAAAAAGGAGCCATGTATCCGCAACAAGTTTTTGGGAATTGGTTAGCCACACGATTGATGCGGATAACTCATCGGGTGAGGTATTACGATCTCGGACCTTTTCGTGCCATTCGCTATTCCAGTCTGATTGCTTTGGGTATGAAGGATACCAATTACGGTTGGACTGTGGAAATGCAAATTAAAGCAGCGAAAAAAAATATTCCTTTTGCCGAAGTACCCGTGCATTACCGCAAACGTATTGGTGTTTCGAAAGTCAGCGGAACCATAAAAGGAACCATCATGGCGGGATATAAAATCATTGCGACCATAATACGCTATTGGTAATGGAACTCGTCCCCATTTTGCTTTACGGTTTGCTCCTCACATTTGTGTTGTGTTATAGCGTGGTGGAAATGTATCTTTTGGTCGTGTATCTTTTGCGACGAAAAGAACAGAACAACCGATATCGAAAAAGTCAGGAACTCAATTCCGATTTTGTTCCATTTGTTACCATACAACTTCCTGTTTACAATGAACGATATGTGGTAGAACGCTTGCTGGATGCCGTGGTTAAAATAGACTATCCCAAAGCGAAAATGGAGATTCAGGTTCTCGATGATTCAGATGATGATTCCTTCGAATTGGCTGCAACTCGTGTGGCGTATTGGCAAAGTCAGGGCTTTCAAATTTCGCATATGCGTCGACCATCGAGAGCGGGATTTAAAGCGGGTGCATTGGAATACGGATTTAGGCATAGCAAGGGAGAATTCATTGCCATTTTTGATGCCGATTTTATTCCTCCTTTCGATTTTCTGAAACGCAGTATTCCTTTGTTTACGGATCCTAAGGTTGGTGTCGTGCAAACGCGCTGGGGACATCTCAACAAAGATTATTCATTGCTTTCGCGTTTGCAGGCATTTGCATTGGATGCACATTTTTCGATTGAACAAGTGGGACGAGGTGCAGGTGGACATTTCATCAATTTCAACGGTACAGCCGGTGTATGGCGGAAAAGCTGTATTGAAGATGCCGGTGGATGGTCGGCTGATACACTGACGGAGGATCTTGATTTAAGTTACCGTGCGCAATTGAAAGCATGGAAATTTGAATACCTGGAAGAATTGGTTTGTCCTGCCGAATTACCCGTTCAAATGAATGCACTCAAAGCCCAACAATTCCGATGGAGTAAAGGAGCTGCCGAATGTGCACGAAAAAATTTGGGTAAAGTTTTACGCTCTTCAAAGCTTGGTGCCGGAACTAAATTGACTGCTCTTTTTCATTTGATGAATAGTTTTTTATTCATCTGTATCGTTTTGATTGGTTTAATGACCTATCCTGTAATCCTTATTTCACAGGCTTTTCCGCAACATGAAGGGTTGTATGCCTGGATGTCGGTTTTTTATTTGTCGATTGTTTTTCTGACTGTTTTTTACGGTGCGGCTTATTTCACCAATGCCAAAAATAAAGTCCTCGCAGTGTTCGAATTTTTGTTTTTGTATCCTTTGTTTTTGTCGGTTTCAATGGGATTGAGTTTGTACAATGCTATCGGCGTACTCGAGGGATATTCGGGTAAAAAGAGTGCCTTTGTGCGCACACCAAAATTCAATGTGATGGGCAAACAGGGAACTTGGGTAAAAAATGCCTACGCTATTCGTCGACTCCCATTGGTGATATGGTTGGAAATTTTATTGTCGCTTGTGTTTGTAGGCGTTGTGATCCTTCTGGTGAAAGAAAATAACCATGTTGCTCTTCCGTTTTTCGGTATGCTAAGCTTCGGCTTTCTTTTTGTGTCGCTTACCGGAATGCTGCATAGAAGGGCATAGGAACGGAATTGTTTTTTCTTTAATCGAAGGTATTCTGTATTATTGTCTTTCATGTTGCTCGCCTTTATTATCCTCTACCTCTTGTTCACCATTGCGCTTGGGATTTTTGCCTCGCGTTATGTGAAATCCAGTTCCGATTTTGTGCAAGCGGGTAGGAGACTTCCGCCATTTTTCAATGCAGCTGCTTTGTTCGCGCTTTGGTTTGGATCGGAAACCGTTTTCGGCGCGTCTTCCGAGTTTATGCAACATGGCTTGATTGGCGTTATCGAAGATCCCTTTGGCGGTGTATTGTGTCTTATTCTTTTTGCGCTGTTTTTTGTGCGTAAACTGTATCGATTGAATATCCTCACACTTGGTGATTTGTTCCGCAACCATTACGGACAAAAAGTGGAGTTGGTGGCTTCTGTGTTTATGCTCATCACTTTTTTCGGATACATCGCTGCGCAATTGGTGGCATTGGCATTGATTTTAAAATCGGTAACAGGTCTCGATTTAACCATGGGAATAATTCTGGTAACCATTATTGTTTCGCTGTACACCTTTATTGGCGGGATGTGGGCAGTGTCGATTACCGATTTTATTCAAAGTATTTTTATTGTGGTAGGCTTGGTGATTTTGTGTGTTCACCTGATTGCTCAGGCCGGAGGATTTAGTGCCATCATGGAAAATGCACCGGAAAATACTTTCCAATTTTTCCCGGAAGGAAACACTGTGGAATGGTCAAATTGGGTTGCAGCGTGGTTGACATTAGGTTTGGGATCGCTGGCATCTCAGGATATTTTTCAAAGGGTCAATTCGGCCAGATCCGAGCGTGCAGCAGTAAGTTCAACGTATTTCGGAGCAGTTTTTTACGGACTCATTGCCATTCTTCCTTTGTTTATTGCATTGGCTGCAAAAGTCATCTATCCCGACGCCGATTATTCAGATACGCAGGAAGTCATTCCTAATTTGGTCTTGCACCATACTCCTATGTTTGTGCAAGTCTTGTTTTTTGGTTCATTGCTTTCAGCAGTGTTGTCTACATGT
This sequence comes from Flavobacteriales bacterium, assembly GCA_044360245.1. Taxonomy (GTDB): domain Bacteria; phylum Bacteroidota; class Bacteroidia; order Flavobacteriales_D; family UBA2798; genus UBA2798. Next base: position 13,005 of record JBIKKU010000026.1, read on the forward strand.
TCCGGGGCCATACTAGCTCCTGCTTCCATCCTTGCGGAAAACCTGATTAAACCGATTGCCAAAAAAGAATATTCTGACAAAGAATTTTTGCGTCTGGTGAGGATTTCAATAATAATCATGGCATTTTCTTCGATGATCATGGGATTGATGCGTTCAGATATTTATGAGCTTGTCGGCGAAAGTTCCGTCTTGGGTATTGTATCACTGCTTGTGCCTATGGTTGCTGCATTGTATTGGAAACGCAGTTCTGCTGCAGGGGCAATGTTGTCGATGATGTTGGGAATGGGAACCTGGTTGGTGCTGCGAATTTTCGTGGAGCCCGAATTGAACCCGTTTTTACCTGCATTGGGAGTTTCCATTCTTGCACAAATTGCAGGAACCTATCTTTTTCCGCGTAAAGAAGAAATTCAGTCGGGTAGTGTATAAACACCGCCAATCGGACGGTTGTTGTACGGTAAATGATTTGGGAATGCAGGCAATCGCTCCGGTTTTCCTTTGATGCCGGTGGTGTCGGTGATCGATTTCATGAAGGCAATCAAATCGAGTTGCTCTTGTTTACTCAATTTCAATTCGTCTTCGGGTAATGTCTGATTAGGAACATCGAGTTTCAATCCTTTTCCTCCGCCTTTGTTGTAAAACCAAATGACTTCTTCCAAGGTTTTATAAATGCCATGATGCATGTATGGTGCTGTGAGGGTGATGTTACGCACTGTTGGGGTTTTGTAGGCGCCGCGGTGAAGCATCAATCTTGTTGCATTCATCCTTCCCCCATCCTTATCATTAACGGGATGCAAAGTGTCGGCATGAAGTGGAACTCCTAAAATTTCCCATTCGGTTTTGTTGTATTGCGGTGGAACGATACCTGCAAAAAAGGGTGCAAAATGACAAGTCCCGCATTGTGCTTTTCCCATGAAAAGATTGAATCCATTGATTTCTGAAACACTAAGTGTATTGATTTCTCTTCGGATGTTACGGTCGAATTTCGAATTCATGGCCACTAAACTGCGCTCATATTCTGCAATGGCTACAGTCATGGAATGCGCATTGATGGTAGTATCTGAAGTCCCTTGAAATGCTTTTCGAAAAAGTGCTTTGTATTCTTCACTTTCGTTCAATTGTTTTGCGGAGGCTGCAAAGTCGTTGTGCAATTCATCTTTATTGCTGCTTACCGCGAGTATTTGGTCTTCGAGCGATGTGGACCGCGCATCCTGGAATAGCAAGGAGTAAAAGGCAACGTTGATGAGTCCGGGCGTATTGCGCGGTAATTTTTTACTGCCATCCATGCTGCTGTTCAATGGTAATCCATCTGCAAATCCTTTTTCGGGAATGTGACAAGATCCGCATGAACGCTGGTCGTTGGAAGAAAGCAGTGGATCAAAAAACAGCAATCTTCCTAATTCCACTACTTCTGCATTGTATTTTTTCTGGCGTTGTTCCGGACGAAGTGCCCGGATATTGAATATGCGTACATCAAAAGGCGAAAAAGCTTCCGCATTGAGCACCTGAAGTAAGGCATGGTTGATGGAGCCATGATTTTTCCAGGCATGCATCACTTCTTCATACAAAGGCAACAATTGGTCGCGTAACAAAACATATTTATTTAGCTCGTCATTGTTGTTTTTTTCGAGAGCCAGAATGCTTTTTTGTATGAGGCTATTTATTTTTTTTCGGTTGCGGTGTTTGCAGAGTGTCAGTACATCCAAATCTTCGCGCAGGGTTTTTAATACCGTTATCATTTCGGAATGTGTGTTCTCCGAAGCCGGGGTATCGAATCCGGTAATACTCAAAAAACTTAGGCGGAGAATTTCTTGTCGCAAAGCATCCCATAGCTGATGGTTACCAAATGGAACACTTTGATTGAACAAGGGCAAACGCGCAGCTGCCGATTGCAAACGCATGCTGTTGGAAAGCAGTATTGCGGTGTCAGGTGCATCCGAAAAAAGTTGTTCTTCCAATACTTGTAATCCTTCGGGTTCGATGATGTTTTGTGTGCCTTCTTCTTCATCGGCTTCATTTACCAGGGCTCCATTCATCGATTTCGCCGTGGCAGGGAAATAATATTCGAGCAGGTATTCTTGTGTTTTGTAGATACGCCGACATTCAATGTATTGTGTTCTTATTTCTGTAATGGATTTTTTACCCTGTTCCCATTCTTTTATCTGAAGATGGAGGCTGCGAATGGCAGTGACAAGTGCATCGCTTCTTTTCTGAAATAGGGCATTTATTTTTTGTTCAGGAGTTTGTGCCACAACAAAAAATGAACTCAACATGAAAAAAAACAGAACGATGAAACGCATGAGTTTGGAATTGGTAGGAAACAGAAAAAGCGATCCGGATTGCTCCGGATCGCTTGGATAAATTGTAATGAAATTATTGACGAACAACCTGTTGGCGGTAGGTGTTTTGGTCGGTTGAAATGATAACGTAATAAGTGCCTTTTGCTGCGTTTTCGATAGAGAAGGTTTCATTGAATTCACCGCTGAATCCGTTGAAGGTTTCGTCTACCAAAATTTGACCGATGTTGTTGGCAATACGCACACGAACTTGTGTTGACGTTTCCTTGCTCTTGAAACGTACGGTGAAGTTACCATCGTTAGGATTCGGGAATACGTTCATGTTTGCAGCTTCCAATTCTTCGATACCAACAGAGATGAAAGCGAAGTGTTCGGCAGACATCGGAGAGATACATCCGTTTACGCTTACTTGAACAGTGTAAAAACCGTCTTGTGTAGCAGTATAGTTTTGTGAAGTTGCACCTGCAATCATCACTCCGTTACGGTACCATTGGTTACCTGTTGCAGAAGATGAAGTAAGCACGTTTCCGTTGGCAGTAATGGTAGGTTGTGCAGGTGTTGCATTTACAGTAACGGTAACGGCAGTACGTGTTGCACTTGCAGTTCCTGAAGCATAAGTTTCAACGTAATATGTAGTGTTGCTGCTAAGTGCCGGAGTTGTGTAGGTAGATCCGGTGTAGAAAGCAGTTCCGCCTGTTGGAGCAGTGTACCAGCGGTAAGTTGTACCATTGGTCATGTAAAAATTAGTTCCTTCAGATGCCATAAGTTCGGTAGTTGAACCTGCACAGATGGTTGCTGAGCTTACCATTGGAGCAGTTACTTTTACGCGTGGTACGTTTTCGAGTGTCACAATCAATGAACCTTGTTTTTCTGTTGGACGCAAAGTTCCACCGTCAACACCGGAGAATTGCGGATATCTCCATGTATGCGGTTGCACGCAAAGGTAAAAGGTGTTTGGAATACCTGTTTCATTGGAGATGTCAACCATAGCACCAAATTCCCATGATCCGATACCTGAATTGGAATAGGCAGTACCTGCAGAGTTGCGGTTGTAGGTTGCAGAGTCAACAGCATTTCTATGGTGATCCATGGTTAACAAAGTATTCCAAGCTCCGGTTTCGATGTCGTATTGGTAGATTTTTGCATCATGCACATAAGGCAAAAGATTCGTAGCCGTATAACCGTTTGGATCTTCCTGAACGTAAACATAATCTTCGGTTACAACAATGTTGTCAGGCTGATAAAGTTCGCGGTAGGGATTCGAAGCGGATTTGTCATCACCATTGATAACACACTCTAAAGTTCCTTGCAACGGATTGTTCGGATTAAGCACTAAACGATATACTCGACCCCAAACCGTACGTTGTGTAGAGTCTGCAGTGGCAGCACCGGTTGCGTTGATGTAAATTTCTCTTCCTGCCTCAGGAGATCCTTTGCGATAATCAATATCTTCAACGCGCTGAAAACGGATACAACTAAGTTGTGTATTGGCATAAGCATCGATTTGAGCTCCGGTCATTGAGGTGTGGTTTGGAACTTGGACAAATTCTACAGGAACAGAAGATCCAATAGGAATGTTTCTTTCAATTTGATTTAGATCGGTCCTTCTTAAAACATACAAAGAACCGTTGTTGAGATTGCCTTGACCATTGGAAATGTACATAGCTACCTGACCGCCGTTTGGACCTGAATCGTCATCACCGATTAGCACAACGG
>JBIKKU010000318.1:0-3848 GCA_044360245.1 Flavobacteriales bacterium
CCATTTTTGATAAATCTTACTTTTAACGTACCTGAGGAAGGACAAGTAAATTTGACATCCACTTTTGTCCAACCCTCAATGTTAGGGAAATCAGGATTAAGAATTTCATAACTAATCGGCGCTCCATTAACCAGGATCTCAATACTAGGCGCTGTTCCAGTTGTATGGTAAAACCATGCTGAAACCAGGTATTCTTTACCAGAGAATGGGCGGAAAAAATCCGGACTTGTCCCATTTATGCTCCCTTCAAGAAATACATTATCAGTTAAAGCGATTGATTTTTTACCGGTATGAAATAAACTGGAGAAAGTAGGTCTGTTGGTATTATCGTAGAATAGATTTAGATGTCCGTGAGAAAGAGCAGTGGTGGTTTCTGCACCATAATCTTCGAAACCATCGGAGGCTAACTCATAATATTCGCAATTGGCAGCACCGGCTGACGAAACACTGTTGTTGTGTGCCAAAAGAGATGATGCGTAAATACCAAGTTTGTCTTGGGTTTCCAAAGTATAACCGTAGGGATTGATTCGAGTTACTTGTGAGGCCCAAGTCCATTTTCCTGCAGGACCTTGACCCCATTGGAAAAAATCAAACTTATTATACTCTCCATCTTGGTTGATTTTTGTTTGGTAAGGCGCGCCAGAACCACTTTGAAGTCTGTTTGTTAGGTAAACATTGGAACGAAAACCTTTCCAAATCCCTTTTTGACCATAACGATATTCATTAGCGTTTGTCAGAGTTCTAAGTTGTGCAGGTGAACCGTTTACATCAAGTGCAATTGGATCACCGGCATCCTTGTAGTTATAAGACCATTGATCAGAAAATTCAATTGCATCAGCAAAAAGAACTGTAAAGCAACCGCCAAAACAATTGTCTTTATTGTTAAATGTTCCACTAAAGGTGCTGCCATTTCTATGGCGGATTTGAGCCGTTCCGCTCTCAATATCTCCATATATGAATTCATAATCGGAGAGTGATTGTGTCGGAAGCGTTCCGGTAAATCCAACAATCATACTGCAAGGGTAAGGGCCTCCGGTATAGGAAAAAGTGATGTCGCTCCCGTTGATAGAAACATTGATATCGACAAGGTTGCTGGTAATACAACTTTTAACATCATTAAAAGTATAGCTAGTGTTTGAGCTTAGTGTTTTACCTGAAATGAAGTAATTGTATAGATTAAAAACATCCGCTTCTCTTTCCGTTACCGGATTTTTTAAAGAAACCAGACTACCCATTCCATAGGCCATTTGATTTCTGAAACCACTACGAATGATGGTTGCTTTTTTATTGGAAAATGTTGGATAATTACCGTTACGATCTTCCATCACCATTCCCGTGTTGGAAACAGAAACCACATAAAATTCATTTACCACGTTGGTTCCTAAATCACTTACCTGGATCACATCTCCAGGATGAAAAAATTTATCAGCATCAGTTAATGAAATCCCACCGGAACCGGAATGGGTCAATAAGAATTCGGCACCGATATTTTGATAAGCACCACCTAATGATTTGTAATTCCAGTATGCAGGAAAGGAATAAGCATAAACAGGTTGCTTAAATGAATTGGTAGTTGATGTAAGCAATGGTTCTCCTGAATAAGGATCAAACAATAAATTAAACGCTTGTGTTAGAGTTCCTTCCTCATTGAAACGAATTTCTTTGAGAATACCTTGCTTATAAACATGCTTATTTGAAACAACGGAATAATAATTCGAATAGTCAAATCCATAAGGAGTTTCTATCATTGGTACCCATGCAGAGTTAGCATAATTTTCTAGGTTAGCATTAACGCCGATGTAATCACTCTCATCGGAGTATTCTTTAAATTCTAGGTAAAAATCATAAAACTCACCAATTCGTTGATTTGTCGAAATTCCGTCAGATACTAATGTTTCTAGATCATTATTTAAAGCTTTCTCGGAAGTGTTAGTTGAATAAATATACTCCGCTTTTGAAACCAAATAGTAATGAGGTACTCCTGAAGAGAAGTCAATTTTGTAAGTGGAAACAGCTTTGGTTTTCCCGTGCATATCATTTGTTTCAATAAAATATCCTTGGGATAGCAATAGTTGAGAAATACGGTTGAAATTTAAATAACCCATGTATATACTGTTATTGGGTTTAACAGTAATATCAGAAAATGTTGATTTCACAGGAAAGTCTTTTGAGGTGTAATGCTCAATAACTGTGGCCCCGTCAATATTTGAAAAGGTATTATCTAATAATCTACTCTGGACCATAACTCTTGAATAGCCTACATTTGCATTAGGATAGTAAGATTCATTTAGTGGATATTCAATAAACCTTTTTTCATTTTTATAGGTAAAGTTTTCATTTGAATTGTAAAAAATTGGTTCCCTTAGAGCACATTCATCTCCACCTAATCTAGGTTCATTGGATGCAACTCCCGAAGAAGTCCCATCTTCATTCAAGTAGCTATATTCTTTTTTGTAACTATTTGAACTTTCAGTCCAGTTTTCATTCATAGTGATGGCTTTTACTCTATGCCCTCCTCCTGATTTACATTTATCAGGTGAATTCAGACGCAAATAAGATGGCTTTCTTGAAACACCGTCTTCGCCGTTATTTGATGTTTCGTTGTAAATATTGGAGCACCATCCCTTAATGGTTGCAGAATTGTAATACCCGAATAGATCTGTAAACTGTAAAATTGACTGCACCGAACCTGTTACCATGTCTAAAATGCTCATTGTGTTGGATGGCATATCAAGGTCATTTCTAACCGTCCTTAAATATTGAAAACCAGCCATTTTAAAAGGATGTATTTTCTTATTATTCAAATAGTTTTCTTGTTTGACAGAAATAAAACCAACGGTATGATTTCCATTTAAATCGAAAACATTTGCAACTCCGAATGTTCCGGGAAGGGTTTCAATTTTGGCATAGCCATTTACATAATCATAACTTGATATTAATGCATGGCTTAAACTTTTCCTGAGTTTTTGAAACGTTTTAAAATAAACTTTGTCAAGGCCAGAAATATATTTGAATACTTCAGATGCTTTCTCCGAAGGACTTGCTGCACTTGAAATTGGTGTTTTGAGCTTAAAATAAATTCTTTGATAGTCTCTATTTATTGGACATAATTCATCCGGGACATTAGCATTTGTTTTGCTTGTGCCAACAATTTGAAACATGGATTGAGCCTGACTATCTTGAACATAGGAATATTGGTCAGATTCATAATCAACAACTAATTCACCGTTTGAGGGAGTGGTGATTTTTGAAAGCAACCATGCAGAACAATTTTCATTTAATTCTTCTTTGTCAATATTATTTGAAGTGTGATCTCTATTGTAATCTCCATCATGTAAATAAGGATTTTCAAATGCATCCCAGTCATAATCTGAATTTGACGAAGATAGATTAGTCAAATTACCCCATCTGTCAGTATATCCTTGGTTGTATTTGAATTGATTTCCATAATAGTCTGTCATGTTGTAATTGAAAACAAATGGTCTGGATTCGCCCTTATTGTTTTCAAGATTTGTAATAGTTACTGAGGTAAGGGTAAGTTTACCATTTTCAGTTGAACTGTCTGTCCACTCAGGGCACAAATCATAAGAGTAATTAAAAACTACCGTTTGAAGCGGTTTTGATAAATCCTGTTTTGCGTAAAGCGAAATTTTCTTCAGCCTATACAATTGGTTACCACCATGAGTTCTTTTAGCATTGTTCAATTGTCCATTTGAAGGCTCTCTAGAGTCTTTACGCTGTTCAATTTCAAAAATGGCAATGTGTGTCTTTGTTTCAATCGAATTCACATAATAAATCTCCTTAGTTCCATATTCATAAGAAGCTTTATCGTCATTTTCATCAGAATA
>JBIKKU010000251.1:0-4813 GCA_044360245.1 Flavobacteriales bacterium
ATTGCAAGGTATTAGAATTGCGGTCATACACACAAAGTGAAATATCCATTCCATCCATGACTTGTTCTTCGCTTTTGGAAAAAGTATGTTCCACCATTTTCGATACTTCATCCAAAATGATTCCTGGATCGGTTTCGTTCATTTCTTTGACCACGCGTGTCAATGCATTGGAACAAACTACACTCACCATTGCGCCGGGCACGCCATGTCCGGTACAATCGGCCACAGCGAACACTACTTTATTTCCGGAATCTTCCAAAAAATAAAAATCTCCCGCAACAATATCTTTGGGTTTGTAAATCAGAAAATATTCTCCCAACAAATTTCTCACATCATGCAAAGGAGGAAGAATAGCATCTTGCAATCGTTTGGCATATAAAATGGAATCTAAAATTTCTCTGTTCTTTTCGTCTACAATCGCCTTTTGCTCTTCGATTTCCTTCTTCTGTTTTTGCGACTGCCGGTAACGCTGCAACATCATCCATGCCAATAAGGCGGCCAACACAACAACAATAGAAATGGTCAGGATTATTAATTTTTGTCGCCTGCTTTCAGCCTGATGAAGGAGTTTTTGCGCTTCCTGAACTTTTTTCATTTCCGTTTCGCGCAAATTAAAATTGAGTTGCATTTCCTGACGAATAGCGAGCTCGCGGTTTTGCTGATTCTGAATGGAATCTTTCATCGACACATACAAATCCTGTGCTTCCAAAGCTTTTTTGTAATCCTGATTGTCGCGCGACAAAATCATCATCGTTTTTGCAAGCGTACTAATCAATTCAGGATATCCCAAGGACTTTGCTTCCTTTAGAGCTTCATCGGCAATTGCCAATGCCTTTTTCAAGTCGCCTTTTTTATGATAGGTCTCCGCAAGATTATTGTAAGAATAAACAATCCCCTGGCGATCGTCGACTTCCTTACGCAGTGTTAAACTTCCTTCAAAATAACCCAAAGCACGATCGTATTCTCCCAAGGTATAATAGACTACGCCAATGTTGGCAAATGAATACGACATGGACCTTTTGTCGCTGATTTTTTCCGCCAAAGCATAAGCTTTAAAATCGTGTTCGAGTGCTTGCGTATAAGCGTGTATGCGGTGATACAAATACCCGAGGTTATTGTGCACGTATGTTAAACCCTGATCGTCTTTTAAGCGCTCCAAAATAGCCAAACACGACAAATAGTTTTCGAGTGCCAAATCGTAATTGCCAATTTCTTCATACACACTTGCTATGTTTATGTAACAGTAGGCAGCGTTCTTCTCCTCCCCGATTTCGATGAGCAGTTGCACGCTTCGTGTAAGGTATTTCAAGGCATTGGCTAAATCGCCAAATTGGTAATAGATCAATGCGGTATTGTTAAGGCATTCCGCGACACCCAATTTATCTCCATTGTATTCAAACAAGGCCAAAGCGAGATCGTAATTTTTTCGCGCTTCGAACAAATCACTTTTGTTCTTTAAAGTCAATCCAATGCGCAAATACACCCTTGCCAATAGCATGATGTAGCGTGGATTGTAGTGTTTCCGGATTTCGCGTTGGTAAAATGGAATTGCTCCACGAAAATAAAATAAGGCAGAATCGGTATTGCTTTGCCGGTAGTATTCTCCAAGCGTCACTTCGTGGTTTGCACGCACGGTATCCGACATGGGTGAAGTCTTGCAGGCCAACAAAGAATCGAGTTGTGCATCGGCAAAACTTTTCCCTGTGCATAACAAGAAACACAACACTATGTAAATGGCTCGCATACCCCGGAGAAGTACAAAATGATGTTTAAGGTACACATTATCGAACATGCATAAATAAAAAAGGGACTGCAAAAACAGTCCCTCTTCAATTTCAGGTAGTTCACCTTACATATTTCTGCGGTATTGTCCACCCACCTCAAACAAAGCCTTCGTGATTTGTCCGAGTGAGCAATATTTCGACACATCCATCATTACCTCAAACATATTGTGGTTTTGAATGGCTGCTTCCTGCAAACGGGAAATGCTTTCCTGACTTTCGTTGACGAACTTTTTATGCAGGTTGCGGATGGTTTCAATCTGTTGTTGCTTTTCTTCTTCGGTTGCACGAATAACTTCGGCAGGCACAATGGTTGGCGAGCCCTTGGAAGAAAGGAAGGTATTCACTCCAATAATCGGGAATTCGCCGGTATGTTTGAGTGTTTCGTAATACAAAGATTCTTCCTGAATTTTACTGCGCTGGTACATGGTCTCCATTGCTCCGAGCACTCCTCCACGTTCGGTGATGCGATCGAATTCGGTCAATACAGCCTCTTCTACAAGATCAGTAAGTTCTTCAATAATAAACGATCCTTGAATCGGATTTTCGTTTTTGGCCAATCCCAATTCGCGGTTGATGATTAACTGAATGGCCATTGCGCGACGCACCGATTCTTCGGTTGGTGTTGTAATGGCTTCATCGTATGCATTGGTGTGAAGCGAATTACAGTTATCATAAATCGCATACAAAGCTTGCAACGTTGTTCGGATATCGTTGAAATCGATTTCCTGTGCATGCAGTGATCTACCTGATGTTTGGATGTGGTATTTCAACATTTGCGAACGTGCATCTGCTCCATACTTATGCTTGAGCGCTTTGGCCCAAATGCGACGAGCAACGCGTCCGATTACTGCATATTCCGGATCGATTCCGTTGCTGAAGAAAAACGAAAGGTTTGGACCAAATTCGTTGATGTCCATTCCGCGACTCAGGTAATATTCCACATAGGTAAACCCATTGGCCAGCGTAAATGCCAATTGTGTAATTGGATTCGCACCTGCTTCGGCAATATGGTAACCGGAAATGGAAACAGAGTAAAAATTGCGGACTTTATTGCGGATAAAATAATCCTGAACATCTCCCATCAACCGCAACGCAAATTCCGTAGAGAAAATACAAGTATTTTGCGCCTGATCTTCTTTTAAAATATCCGCCTGAACAGTCCCGCGAACTTGTGCAAGGGTTTCCTTTTTGATTTTCTCATACACCTCTTTAGGCAAAACCATGTCGCCGGTAACACCTAACAACATCAATCCAAGTCCATCATTTCCTTCGGGAAGCGGGGCATTGTATTTTGGACGAGCTACTCCTTTTTCTTTGTAAATGGCTTCAATTTTCTTTTCCACCTCAGCCTCTAATCCATTTTGCTTGATGTAAATCTCGCATTGCTGATCGATGGCTGTATTCATGAAATAACCCAAGAGCATTGGTGCAGGACCGTTGATGGTCATGGATACTGAAGTTTTCGGATCGGCGAGGTTAAATCCGGAATACAATTTTTTGGCATCATCCAAACAACAAATCGAAACACCGGAGTTACCGATTTTTCCGTAGATATCGGGACGCAAATCGGGATCGTTTCCGTAGAGTGTTACTGAGTCGAATGCCGTAGACAAACGCTTGGCTGGCATTCCCAATGAAACATAATGGAAACGTTTGTTGGTGCGTTCAGGACAACCTTCACCTGCGAACATACGGGTAGGATCTTCTCCTTCGCGTTTGAATGGATAAATTCCGGAAGTGTAAGGATATTCACCCGGAACATTTTCCTGCAATACCCAACGTAAAATATCGCCCCAAGAACGGTAACGCGGAGTAGCCACTTTTGGAACTTGCGTATGTGAAAGTGATTCGGTGTGTGTGGCGATTTTAATTTCTTTATCGCGCACTTTAAACACATAGAATTCATCTTTGTACAACTTCACCTTATCGGGCCATTGCTGAATGATTTCCCAATTGTGCGGATCGAGATCGAGTTTGATTTTATCGAATTGCGCACGAATGACTTTAATGATATCCGCATCTTTTTTCTCGTCGAAAGAAGCAATGGTCGTTTGCAATCCGAATAATTTTTCGGCAATGTCGGCTTGCTTGTTTACCCAGGTATCGTATTTACGATTGTTCTCGGAAATCTCGGAAAGGTAGCGTGTGCGTGCAGGTGGAATGACAAAAATCTTCTCCGACATTTCGCGTGTAATCGCAAAACCTGATTTTAAAGATGCATTCGTTTTTTCAACGATTTTATCCATCAATGCTTTATACAGACGATTGGTGCCGGGATCGTTGAATTGTGATGCAATGGTTCCGAAAACAGGAAGCGTTTCATCATCGGCATCCCACAATTGGTGATTGCGTTTGTATTGTTTTTTCACATCGCGAATGGCATCGAGTGCACCACGTTTATCGAATTTATTGATGGCCACTACATCGGCGAAATCGAGCATGTCGATTTTTTCCAATTGCGTTGCAGCACCAAATTCGGGAGTCATGATGTACATACTCACATCCGAATGATCCAGAATTTCCGTATCGCTTTGTCCAATTCCTGAAGTCTCCAAAATCACCAAATCAAATCCGGCGGCTTTCAAAACATTCACGGCATCACCTACATATTTGCTTAGGGCAAGGTTACTCTGACGTGTTGCCAAAGAGCGCATATAAACCCTATCGTTGCGGATGGAATTCATGCGGATACGGTCGCCCAATAAAGCTCCGCCTGTTTTACGCTTCGAAGGATCGACGGAAACAATACCGATGTGTTTGTCTTTGAAATCGAGTAAGAAGCGACGAACAATTTCATCTACCATGGATGATTTTCCTGCACCACCTGTTCCGGTGATTCCCAATACAGGCACTTTGGATTGTTCTGCTTTGGTTTTAATTTTCTCCATCATCGGCGCAGCCAGTTCAGGAAAATTTTCTGCTGCAGAAATCAATCGTGCAATACTGAGTTTATTGTTCACGCTCAAATGCGTGAGTTCTCCGTTCAAATGATCGCCAATGGCATAATCGGATTTCTCCATCAAATCATT
>JBIKKU010000028.1:0-16798 GCA_044360245.1 Flavobacteriales bacterium
AGGGAAGAAATATTATTTCCTTTTTGTTGAGCAATGATTTGTCCCGTAAAAGAAATCAATGATGCTTCCACAATTCCCGGAGTATTCCAAAAAATGTTATCCTGAGCGGGATTCGGATACACCACAACATCTTGTGTTTGTTGTTCCCTTATTCCAACATTTGTTGAAGGATGTATGGTAATCAGGTATGCATCTCCATCTCCGGTATTGGGGAATTGATGTTGCAATGAGTCTCCGGTATTGAGGTTGATCATCGTATCCAGAACAACCAAGGGAGGTAAATTCATGGGTTGGAAATGTGCAACATTCGGAATGTATTGCACCACCATGCGTACCGGACCGCCATGTGAAAATGGATAATTGAACAAGTTGAGTTCTAAATTTTCAGGAGGATACGGATTGCTGATGTTTGAACTTTTCATTCTTCCCAGCATGATTTTACTTTCTTCGTTTACCGGATCAATACTGGCAATTGCTGAGGTGTATGCTGTGTGCTGAATAAATAATTTTTGTCCTTGCATGTTGCCATAAAAATGATGCAGCCAATATGCGGGAAGTGGAGAAATATTATCAATGTAAAACAGTCCGTTAAATCCGGTATCACAAGAATTCCAGGTGGCGTCAGAAGATGTGATGTTGAAGCAATTGCTGTTTACCCAGTCTACCGGGCTGTTTTCAAATTCCATCCACCAACCAATTTTTTGTCCGGGTATGGCAAAGCCAACAGATGAGGCGTAAGAGTTTACATGAATTTCCATGGTATCGCCATAGGGTCGTGTATCGAGTGAATCGCGGAGCATTTCTGCATTGATACGCATATCATAGGTTGGTCCGAAATCGTGCCAACTTATGGCGTCTGCATGTGCCCCCATCGAATCCAAATCATCCAGAAAACGCATGAATCCGGGCAAGTCAAAATTGTGCACACTTGGAATAACCACCTTGGCATTGGGGTCTTGTGTTTTAATCACCGTTATGCCTCTGTAAAATGCTTCGAGTAAATGATCGTATCCGCTGAACCAATAAAAAGGTACATCCGGTTCTTGCCAGATGTCATAATAATCGTATTGTATATTGTTGTTGGAAATAGTGTTCATCATGTTGTTGAGGATGTTTTCATAGATTCCCCATGCGAGCCAAGGTTGCGCCATGGAATAATTTCCCATGGTGTTGGCATATACATCCGAAACAACAATCATTTTACGCGCGCCTATACTGTCAGCGGTGCGTTGGTTGATACCTCCTTTAGAGCGCCATGCATTGAGGTTGATGTCGCGCAGCATTTCCATTGTACTTGCAGGTACTTGAGTTCCTGAAAATCCGTATTGAATGCCGTGCAGGTTTTTCATTGGTCCACATAGCGAATCCATTGAAACATTCACCACCGATTGCGCATGCATTTTTGTGCTGAAAAAAAGAAGCAAGAGAAAATGGAAAATTGTTTTGCGCATGATTTAGTATTTAATCCATTTCACAACTCTTGTTCCAATGGTGTTTTCAATGGAGATGAAATACAATCCTTTTTCCCAGCTTTCTGAACTAATGCGCATGTTGTTTTGCGCAGAATAGTTCTGAGTAAACATTAGTTTTCCATCACTGCTATGAACCTTTATTTGAACAGGATCATTGGTAGTTTCATTCAATGCTACGATAAACCAAGAACCGCCGGGATTCGGGAAGATTACGAGGTTTTCAAAAGCTTCTTTTTCGTTTGTGCTTAGCGTGTATGGAACCGCAAGTGTTGCTGTAGAACCAATGCTGAGTTTTGCCATGCGATGAAAATAGGGTGTATTGAAATATTGCACTTTGTCGGTGACGGTATGGTAATGTGGATTGGCATCGAATTGCCAGTCTTCAATGATAAGTACAGCGCCAAAGCCGTGGTTCCAAAAGGATGCATGATCTGAATACGTTGCACCGGGATTAATCAAGTTAAGATCGAGTCCGATGGAATAATCGTTGTTTACATCATCTATCATCATAGCCAATTGCAGCGAATTGGCAGTGCTTCCGGTATGGATCATAGCTACATTGTTGCTGTCGCTGTCCCAGGCAATGGCATCCATGTTGAGTACACCAATCAAAGAATCGTTTTGGTTGTCGGCCAAAGTTGCATATGCTGCACTTCCCGCTAAACCTTGTTCTTCTTCATCCCAAATGGCGTAAACAATGGTGTATTCAAATTGGTATTGCGATAAAATCCTTGCTGCCTCAAGCACTGTGGCTACTCCACTTCCATCATCATCTGCAGCGGGAGCGACGTTTACATTGGGCATGCAATCGTAATGTGCGCAAAAAATGAGGTATTGGTTTGGATAAACCATTCCGGGTTGAATGGCTAAAATATTTTTTCCGGTCGCACTAAAAATCAACGAATCCGTTTGTAATCCGTAATCTTCAAATCGTTGACGCAAATACCGAAAAGCAAGTTCATTTCCGGGTTTTGTTTTGTGTCGGCTTTTTATGGTGTCCGTTACACCTTGCACTACCACACCGGTTTCTCCGGAAATGGCATTGGCATTAAACAATAATGAATCTATCTCAACTTCATTGAGCATCGTTTGAATCAGAGGATTCTGCGAAAATGTTGATAGCGCTGTTGCTAGACATCCTAAAGCAATCAAGATCTTTTTCATCTGCTCAATTTCCGAATATTCTGTGGTTAAACAAGCAGCAAAGAACATTGCTTTTCAGCTCGAATCCTTATGGGATTCAGACGGGAACACTTGTTTTAAACGCAACCTATGTTGTATGATAAAAACCAAGACCTCGCTGTCGCTCGGATTTTTATTGATCTAAAAACGAGCTCAAGTAAAACTTGGGCTTATGAAGGATTAACGATGTTGATCCGCAGTGGAACAGGCTAAGTCAAAAAACCAAGACCTCGCTATCGCTCGGATTTTTATTGATCTAAAAACGCGCTCAAGTAAAACTTGGGCTTATGAAGGATTAACGATGTTGATCCGCAATGGAACAGGCTAAGTCAAAAAACCAAGACCTCGCTGTCGCTCGGATTTTTATTGACAGGAAAATTCGCTCAAGCGGGACTTGGGCTCAAGTAGGATTAACGATGTTGATCCGCAGTGGAACAGGCTAAGTCAAAAAACCAAGACCTCGCTATCGCTCGGGTTTTTATTGACAGGAAAATTCGCTCAAGCGGGACTTGGCTAATTTTCCTGCCAATAAAAAACCCCAAACATTCGTTTGGGGTCTTGGTTTTTATTGAGGTCCCGAGCGGATTCGAACCGCTGTAGGAGCTTTTGCAGAGCTCAGCCTAGCCGCTCGGCCACAGGACCTTTTGAGCGCACAAATATATAAAAAATTTAACCTTCTAGAGTAACACTAACAGTTTTCATGTCGGCACCGGCGGGGGCGTTGTGTTTGTGAATCACCACACGGATGTTTTTTGCTCCGGGGTAATGTTTGCGAATCCCTTGAATGATGCGGTATGCAACGTTTTCGATCAGTTTGCTTCGAATGGCCATTTGTTCTTGAACCACTTTTGCGATTAGGACATAATCTACCGTTTGACTTAAATCATCGTGTTTTGCACCCTCGCTGAAATCATACCAAACATCCACATCGGTAAAGAAATGAGTACCGATTTTGGCCTCTTCTTCCATACAGCCATGGTAAGCAAAAGAGCGCAATTGATGGACAGATACAATACTCATACGAATTAAGAATAACGAAATGCGAATAGACAAATATCATCAACTTGTTCCAATTCGCCTTGCCAATGGCGTATGCTTGTATAAAATTTTTCCTTTTGAACTAAGGGCGATACTTGCGCTTGGGAAAGTATCAATTCTTCCAATTGTGCGTATTTGAATTTTTTCCCGTTTGGTCCGCCAAATTGGTCCGCATATCCATCGGTAAAAGTGTATATACAATCACCCGGCTGCAATGCAATAGTGTGTTCGCGGAAAGGTTTTACTTGATCGTGGTAATAGCCAATGGGCATTTTGTCTGCTTCGTGTTCCGTGAGTTTTCCGTTGCGTAACACATAGAAATTATTGTTGGCAGCAGCATAAGTCATGTTTCCGGAGACCTTGTCCAGCAAGCAAAGCACGATGTCCATACCGTCTTTGTTTTCTTGCGTGTGACCTTGTTGTTTTAAAGCAACAATGATTTTATCGCGCAATGCATCGAGAATTTTTGCAGGCGATCGCAATCCTTTTTCATTGATGATTTCATTCAGAAAACTTGTTCCAAGCATACTCATAAAACCGCCGGGAACACCATGTCCGGTGCAGTCTGCAGTTGCAAAAACAATAGTGTTTTCATCGGGTCTTGAAATCCAAAAGAAGTCACCACTCACGATGTCTTTTGGCATGAAAAGCAAAAAACTTTCCGGAATGATTTTGCGCACATCCTCTTCTCCGGGAAGCAAAGCCGACTGAATGCGTTGGGCGTAGTTGATGGAATCGGTAATCTGTTTGTTTTTTTCTTCCACCAATCCTTTCTGTTTTTCGATGATGTTTTTTTGCTTGTTGGTGATGCGGAAACGGTTGTACAAAAACAATGAAAACACGGCAACCAAGATCAATACACCTACGGAAACATAAATGATCAATTGTTGAAATTTGTGATCGGCTGCAGCTCTTTCTTTTAAACGCATTTGTTCTTCTTGCGATTTTCTGTCGAGTTCTTCCTGTTGCTGATCGAGCGCAAACTGCGTTCTTAAATTGTTGATTTCCTCGTTTCTTTTTGTGTTGAACAAAGAATCGTTCAGCCGCGCATATTCTTCGTGGTACTGCAATGCGTTTTGATATTCTTTGCGGTCTTTGGCTATTAGGTATAATCCAAATTGTGCTTCTTTTTCGGTAGGCAAGGCCTCTGCTTCCTTTGCCAATGCTACACTTTCGAGGTAATATTTTTCTGCGTTGCGAATATCTCCCAACTGGTAATACGCTTTTCCCAGACTCATCATCGAACTAGCCATGCCCTGGCGGTGATTGATTTGTGTGCGCAAATCCAAAGCCTCCAATTGATGATCAATACCTTTTTGATACTCTTTGCGGTCAATGTAAATATTTCCGATGTTACTCAGGGATACCGCAATTCCGTATGGATTTCCAAGTTCTCGGTTCATTTCCAAACTCTTTTGGTAATGGTCCATCGCCTTGCTTTTTGCACCAATGCTGGAATAAATATTTCCTATGTTTCCGTATACTGCAGCAATGCCCTCTTTTTGATTCAATTCAATACATAGCGCCAAACTTCTTTCCTGATATTCCAGTGCTTTTTTATAATCGTTGAGGCGCTCGTAAATCGATCCGATATTACTAAGTGAGTTGGCTATGCCCGGTTTATGCTTGAGTTTTTCAGACAATTCCAAACTCTTTTGCTGATGATGCAAAGCTTCTGCATAGCGTGAAGTGAGTTCATACACATTCCCAACATAGCGATGCGCAGTGGACAATCCGGATGGATAATTGATCTGTGTGGCGAGCTCAATACTTTGCTTGCCGTAATACAAGGCAGAATCGTTTTTGTAGCCGTAATATTCCCAAATCAATTCATTAAACGCCTCTACTTTTGCGGTATCATAAGCTGATTCACGGGTAATGCGCAACAGACTATCCACCAATTGCTGAGCAAACAGATTTGGTGTGGCAAACAAAACGAAAATTAGAATCAGGCCCTTTGAACGCATGATCCAATATAGCAAAATTGCAGTCAGCTTAAGCTGAAATCGTAATGCTTTCTGATGCTTTCTTCAAACGTTCAGCGCATTTTTCTTTTCCAAGAAGTTCAGCCATTTCAAAAAGGGCAGGACCACCCGCTGCGCCGCTTAAGCACACGCGGAACAATTGCATCACTTCTCCGGTTTTTAAACCCTGTTGCTCTGCAGTTGATTTGAATAAATCCTCTGCTATCGTTTTGTCGAAAGCGTTTTGTGCGGCATATACCTTCGACATCTCCTGAATAAATCCGGAAGTTTTATCGTTCCAGCGTTTGCGAATGACTTCTGCGTCGTAGGTAGTGGGCTCTTCGAAGAAATAATTTCCGAGCGACCACAATTCATTTACAAAATGTGCTTTTTCTTGAAGCAATCGGCAAACTTCGGCTACAAATGCATCACTTGCCTGAATACCTTTTTTCTCGAGTTCAGGTTTCCATGCATTCGCCAAATCGGAAGGAGATAATTTTCTTAAGTATTGCTGATTGAACCATTTCGCTTTTTCGGGATCGAATTTTGCACCTGCTTTTGACACACGTTCAAGTGAAAATTCTTGCACGAGTTCATCCAGACTAAACAACTCCTGATTTCCGGAACTATGCCATCCCAACAATACCAAGATGTTGATGAACGCTTCCGGGAAGTAACCTTTCTCGCGGTAACCCGAAGAAATTTCTCCCGATTTTGGATCGTGCCATTCCAGCGGAAACACAGGGAATCCAAGACGATCTCCATCGCGTTTGCTTAATTTTCCGTTACCGTCAGGTTTGAGCAATAAAGGCAAATGCGCGAATTCAGGCATCACGTTTTCCCAACCCAATGCACGATACAACAATACATGCAAAGGAGCGCTGGGTAACCATTCTTCACCGCGGATGACATGTGTGATTTGCATCAAGTAATCGTCTACCACGTTGGCAAGGTGATAAGTCGGCATACCGTCCGATTTGTATAATACCTTATCGTCAAGTTCATTCGAATTCACAACAACCCAACCACGAATAATATCCTTTAAACGAATTTCTTCATTGCGTGGAATTTTCATGCGGATCACGTAAGGATCACTGCTGTTGATACGACGTTGAACCTCGTCTTCCGGCAACGTGAGCGAGTTTTTCATGTGCTGACGCGAAATGGCATTGTAGGAAGTGCTTTTTGCTTTTGCTGCTTCCAAACGTTTGCGCATTTCATCCAGTTCTTCGGGTGTATCGAAAGCATAATAGGCATTACCGGATTGGATGAGCTGATCAGCGTATTGGGCATATACCCCTTTGTCTTTACGCTCACTCTGGCGGTAAGGTGCATGCGGACCAGCTCCGAAGCCAATTCCTTCTATGGGTTCAATGCCGCACCATTTCAAAGATTCAATGATATAGGCTTCTGCTCCGGGTACAAAACGTTCCTGGTCGGTATCTTCAATACGGAGAATGAAATCTCCACCGTGTTTTTTGGCAAAGAGATAATTGTACAATGCTGTACGTACCCCGCCCATGTGCAGGGGACCGGTCGGACTTGGCGCAAAACGCACACGTACCCTTCTGTCGCTCATAAGAATCAGTTTTCGCCCGCAAATATAGGTGATTGAACCTCTTATCCCTTCAGACGTACAGCTAAAAAAAGAACTGTTTGTACAAGCGCGGTTTTTCTACGATATTTACGTAACAAACCAAGCCGGAAAGCGTTATTGTTAGGCCATGCAGGATAATTTGTCCCTTCTTATTTCCAAGCTTGATGAATTCATTCGCAAGTATTACAAAAATCAACTCATCCGCGGGTTGTTGTTGAGTTCTTCTGTATTGCTCATCTATTGGTTGTTTGCGGTGTTAAGCGTTTCTGTATTCGATTTATCCTCCACTGCACGTACGTTTTTCTTTTTCTCCTTCGTTGGAATTTTCCTTGTTGCGCTTGGCTTTTGGATCATTGATCCGCTGGTTAGGTTTTACCGATTGGGGAAAGTCATTTCTTATGAAAAGGCAGCGGAGATTGTTGGCGCTCACTTTCCCGGAGTGAACGATAAGGTTTTGAATACACTACAACTTGGACAGCAAGCCGAGATCAGCGGTCAGGATTTGAGCTTGATTCACGCCAGTATTCGTCAACGTGTATCGGAGTTGCGCCCTGTTCCCTTTACATCTGCCATCGATTTAACACTCAATAAAAAATACCTGCGCTTTCTTCTTCCTCCCGTTTTGGTTGGTGTAGTCCTTTTGTTCGCAGCGCCCAGTTTGCTTACCGATGGAACCTTTCGTTTGGTGAATTACGATAGCGATTTTGAACCAACCGCACCCTTTCGTTTTGTAGTCGAAAATGAAAAGTTGGAAGTTGTTGAACAAAAAGATTTTGTGCTCAAGGTAAAACTTGAAGGCGAATCAATTCCTGCTGAGCTGAGTGTTGAAACACCTACTGGGACTTACAAAATGGAGCGTTTGGATAAACTTCATTTTTCTTGGGTATTCCGTAAAGTTTCCAAAAACATCAAGTTCAGATTGCTTGCCGATGGTTTTCGTTCCAAGGAATTTGAATTGAATGTATTGCCTAATCCTAGTGTGGTTTCCATGCAAATTCAATTGGATTTTCCGAAGTACACCGGAATTGCGAATAAAACCGTGAACAACACGGGAGACCTCACCGTTCCTGAAGGAACAATGGCGAAATGGATCATTCGCACTCGAAATACCAATGCTTTGAGTGTTCGTTTTGAAGACACCGTGTTGGCTTTAAAAGAAAGCAGCAAAGATCAATTTGTATTTTCTGCCAAGCTAAACAAAAGCGGATCTTATGTTTTGCAATCCGGAAATGATTTCACAACATCATCTGATTCGATGGCTTATTTTGTGAATGTGGTTGCCGATCAGGTTCCTGCTATTCAAGTGGAAGAAGCCCAAGACACTGTATTTCGCAAGCGCCGCTATTTTGCCGGACAGGTAAACGATGATTACGGATTTACGCGTTTGTCTTTTCAATACCGTTTTGTAGAAGCTGCAGATAGCAGTGTTTCTGACAAAGTTCAAAGTATTGATTTGCCCGTTACTCGCAGTTTAACGACCGATCGATTCGTTTATTTCTGGGACATGTCGCAATTGCCTATATCTCCCGGCGATCAGATTGAATATTATTTTGTGGTTTGGGATAACGATGGTATTCACGGACCTAAATCTGCACGATCCGCTACCCTTTATTACAAGGCACCAACCCTTGAAGAGTTGTCTGCAAGCACCGAAAAGAACAATGATCAAATAAAGAACAACCTTGAAGCTGCATTGAAAGAAGCTGAAAAACTCAGCAAGGAAATCAAGCAGGTGAAACAAGATTTATCTCAAAAGAAAACCCTTGGTTGGCAAGACAAAGCCAAACTCGAAAACCTCATGTCCAGACAAATGGAATTGCAGGAAAAAATCGATCAGATCAAGGAGCAAAACAAACAAAACAACATGCAGAAAAGCGAGTTCACCGAAATGGATGAACAACTGCTGGAGAAGCAAAAACAATTGGAAGAGCTCTTTGATAAGGTGATGACGGATGAGCTTAAAAAGCTTTACGAAGAGCTGCAAAAGCTCATGGAGCAAATGAATAAAAACGATGTCCAGAAAAAGATGGACAACGTTGAAATGTCGCAAGAGGAGTTGCAGAAAGAACTTGATCGCTCTTTGGAATTGTTCAAACAATTAGAGGTTGAACAAAAAATGGATGAGATCACTAAGAAACTCGAAGACCTTGCCAAAAAGCAAGATCAATTGGCCGATGAAACCCTTGAAAAAACCAAGTCTCAAGAAGAGCTTCAGAAAGAGCAGGAGAAGCTGAATGATATGTTTCAGCAAGTAAAAGAAGACTTCAAAGAATTGAATAAACTCAATGAAGAACTTGAGGATAAAAAGAACATTCCCAATCCCGAGGAATCCATGAAAAACACCGAAGAGCAAATGCAAAACAGCTCTCAGGAATTGCAAAACAACAAGAATAAAAAAGCTTCGGATTCGCAAAAAAAAGCGGCTGAAGAAATGAAAAAAATGCAGCAGCAAATGGAGAGTGCCATGTATTCGATGAGCATGGAGCAGAATCAAGAGGACATGAACGCTATCCGTCAGTTGTTGGAGAATTTAATCAAGTTATCGCTCGATCAGGAAGATCTAATGCAACAGCTGGCTTCCACGCGTACTGCCGATCCTAAGTTCCTTAAATTGGCTCAAGAACAGCGCAAGCTCGAAGACGATGCCAAAGTAATTGAAGACTCTTTACTGGCGCTGAGCAAGCGTCAAATTGCCATTCAGAGTATCGTCAATCAGGAAATTGCCAAAGTAAAATCCAACATGTCGGGCGCTAAGGAAAATATGGAGGAACGCAATATTGGTGCTGCACGTACCAATCAACAATATGTCATGACTTCGCTCAACAATCTGGCGCTTTTATTGGATCAGGCATTGCAGCAAATGCAGAGTCAGGCACGTTCTCAATCGCAGTCTTCCGGAAGTGGTTCCTGCAACAATCCGGGTGGAACCGGAAAAGGCAAACCGGGCCAAACCCCTTCGCAGTCTATGGAGTCCATTCGTAAAATGCAGGAAGAACTGGCAAAAACCCTTGAACAGATGAAGAAAAATCTGGAGGGTCAAAATCCTAATGGACAGAATCCAGGACAAAAACCCGGTCAAATGCCAGGATTGGGTCAACCCGGACAGGGCGGTTTATCTGCTCAAGAAATGGCTGAATTGGCTTCAAAACAAGAGGCATTACGTAAGAAACTGGATGAGTTGGGGAATAAAATGAATGAAGATGGTTCTGGTTCCGGTAATGGATTGAAGAAGATTGCCGAAGAAATGGAAAAGAACGAAAAAGATATCGTTAATCTCAACATTACCAGGGAAACCATGATGCGTCAACAGGAGATCATGACGAAACTTTTGGAGTCTGAAAAAGCCATCAGAGAGAAGGAGCAAGATGAAAAAAGAGAGTCCAACGAAGCAAAAAATCAAGAAATAAGTAACTCTTTTCAGTTTTTGGAGTATAAATCCCAAAAAGAAAAAGAGGTAGAGCTTTTAAGGACCATCCCTCCGGCGCTCACTCTTTACTACAAGATGCGTGTGAACGATTATTTCAATATTATTGAGAAGTAAAGGTATGGAGCAAGCTTACGCGAATTCGGTTCAGGAAATTCAGTTTCCTTCCAAAGTGGAGAATCTTTCCTTAGTAGAAAAGTTGATTGATCAGGTGTGTGTGGAGTACCGTGTAAATGAAGATCATTACGGTAATATCCTTATTGCATTGACTGAAGCAGTGAATAATGCGATTATTCATGGCAACAAACAGGATCCTTCTAAACACATTACCCTTTCCTGCGAGACGAAAGACAACAACCTCTTGTTTATTGTCGAGGATGAAGGTCCGGGCTTTGATTTCGATCACCTCCCCGACCCAACCGATCCCGAAAACATCGAAAAGCCAAATGGCCGTGGTGTTTTCCTGATGAAAAATCTCGCTGATGAAGTGAATTTTTTCAATAACGGGAATCGTGTTGAGCTTAAATTTTCGACCTTTGCCAACTGATTACAGTGGCAGGAAAAATCTCATTTCAATCTTTAATTAACGGCTTTACAGTCCGGAACAAACGCAACATTTCACAATGGTTGAGTTATGTTGTTGATAATGAGGGGCTTACACTTGGCGAAGTCGCAATCGTCTGTTGTTCAGATGATTACCTTTTAGAGGTTAACCGAAATTTCCTGAATCACGACTACTTTACCGATATCATAACCTTCGATTATACTGATAATCAGGTTGTTAACGGTGATTTAATGATTTCTATTGATCGTATTCGCGATCATGCTAAAAAATATGAAGTTTCTGTTGAGGATGAATTACACCGTGTCATGGTACATGGTGTTTTGCATTTATGTGGGTATAAAGACAAACGTAAAAGTGACAAAGAACTCATGACCTCAAAAGAGAATCATTACCTTAAGAAGAGAACCTTTTAATGTTCCACGTGGAACACCCACATCTTTTTTATGTTACCAGAATACGATATTATAGTTGTTGGCGCCGGTCATGCCGGTTGTGAAGCCGCTGCTGCTGCTGCCAATATGGGTTCCAAGGTTATGCTTGTAACCATGAACATGCAAACCATTGGTCAGATGAGTTGCAATCCTGCAATGGGCGGAATTGCTAAAGGACAAATCGTTCGTGAAATTGATGCTCTTGGTGGATATTCAGGAATTGTTTCGGATCGTTCAGCCATTCAGTTTAAAATGCTAAACCTTTCCAAAGGTCCGGCTATGTGGAGCCCGAGGTCGCAAAATGACCGTGCTTTATTTTCTGAGACTTGGCGCTTAATGTTGGAGCAAACTCCTAATGTTGATTTCTGGCAAGATATGGTTGCCGGTTTAGTTGTTGAAGGAGGTAAAGCGGTAGGTGTAAAATGTGCCATGGGTCAGGTTATTCGTGCTCGTGCAGTTGTGCTTACCAATGGTACTTTTCTCAATGGATTGATTCATGTTGGCGATAAGCAGTTTGGTGGTGGGCGTATGGGTGAGAAAGCCGCTTTTGGTATTACAGAGGATTTGGTCCAATACGGCTTCGAAGCAGGGCGAATGAAAACGGGCACACCTCCAAGAATTGATGGGAGAAGTTTGGACTATTCTAAAATGGAAGAACATCCCGGGGATGAAAATCCGGGTAAGTTTTCTTATACCGATACTCCACGATTGACGAAGCAATTGTCCTGCTGGATGGCCTATACCAATGATGTTGTGCATGATATTCTGCGTTCCGGTTTCGATCGTTCGCCCATGTTCAATGGTGCCATTAAAAGTCTAGGGCCGCGTTATTGTCCATCCATTGAAGATAAAATCAACCGTTTTGCCGATCGAGATCGACACCAGATTTTTGTTGAACCGGAAGGCTGGAATACGATAGAGATTTATGTGAATGGATTCTCTACTTCCCTACCGGAGGATGTTCAATACAAAGCATTGCGTACAATTCCCGGTTTCGAAAAGGCCAAGATGTTTCGACCTGGATATGCCATTGAATACGATTACTTCCCCCCTACCCAATTGAAGAATACACTTGAAACCAAGTTGGTGGAGAACCTCTATTTTGCCGGACAAATTAACGGTACTACAGGTTACGAAGAAGCAGCTTGCCAAGGATTGATGGCAGGGATCAATGCACATTTAAAGATCAATGAACGCGATCCTTTTGTGCTTTCTCGTTCTGAAGCGTACATCGGTGTACTCATTGACGACCTTATAACAAAGGGTACTGAAGAGCCTTACCGTATGTTTACCTCTAGAGCAGAGTACCGTATTTTGCTGCGTCAGGATAATGCCGATATTAGATTAACCCCCATCGGACATGCACTTGGTTTGGCTTCTGATGATCGTTTACGCAGAGTTGAGACCAAGCAGACCAACACAAAAACCCTGGTTGATTTCCTTCGCAAGGAGAGTATTGAACCCGACCTAATAAATCCCCGATTGGTTCAACTCGAAACGGACCCTATTCGCCAGAAGGTAAAGATGCAATCCGTTTTGACCAGGCCTCAGATCGAAATTCAGGACATCATCAACGTGTCTCCCGCCTTCCAAAACCTCATTCAAACCATCCGGCTCGATCGTGAATTATGTGTCGAGCAGGCCGAAATTCAGTTGAAATATGAGGGGTATATCGAGAAGGAAGAGGAACTCGCAAAGCGTTTATCCCGATTAGATGATATAATGCTTAAGGACGATTTTGACTTTAAGAGCCTACCCTCTTTGTCGCTTGAGGCCAAGGATAAATTGACCAAGATTCGACCCAAGAATTTAGGCCAGGCATCCCGGATTAGTGGTATTAGTCCTGCCGACATCTCCGTTTTGATGATATATTTGGGGCGGTAAATTCTCCCCATGTTCCACGTGAAACATACACCATGCACAAAATAAATGCTTGTCCCATTTGTAAAGGGACTTCCTTTTCTCATTTCCTTACTTGTAAAGATCACACGGTTTCGAAGGAGGATTTTGATATTGTTAAATGCGACGCTTGTGGCTTTTTGTTTACGAATCCCATTCCCGACCTGAACCGTTTGGGTGAGTATTACAAAGCAGAGGCTTATGTTTCTCATACCTCATCAAGTAAAGGGCTCATTAATTTCCTTTACCAGAAGGTTCGTAAGCGTACTTTAAAGCAAAAGGTAGCCTTGATAAAATCATGGAGCAAAGGGAAACGTTTGTTGGATTTTGGATGTGGTACAGGACACTTTTTAGGTCAAGCACGTGCTGCCGGTTTTGAGGTTACGGGTATCGAGCCGGATGCAGATGCGCGTAAGCTGGCTCTTGAATTGAATCAGGTGACTGCAAAAACCAGAGAAGAAATGTCTTCCATTAGTGATCGTTTTGATATGATCACACTGTGGCATGTCTTGGAACACCTCCCCGAATTGAATGAGGATATCGACCGTATTCTTTCTTTACTGAAAGCAGACGGTACCCTGTTGATTGCCGTGCCGAATCCTTCTTCCGGGGATGCGTTGCGTTATGGTGCAAATTGGGCAGGGTACGATGTGCCTCGACATCTTTACCATTTTTCTCCGGAGGCCATTCGCGATTTAATGGCGCGCCATGGTTTGAAGCTTTGCGCTACCCTACCCATGAAATACGATGCCTATTATGTTTCCATGCTGTCTGAAAAGAGCATGGGTGGAGGAGTCCTCAAAGGCTTTTTGAATGGTTTCCGTTCCAACCGAAAAGCAAGAGCGGGAGGTACCTGGTCTAGTCAGATTTATCTATTTCAACGCAACGAACCCCTTTCATAAGGGGTTTTTTTATGCCGTTTTGCTTCGTTTTGACTTATCAATTCTTTTCCACATCGGCCTATTTTGGGGGCTTTTTATACCAAAGTCCGCGTATTTTCGTTCTTAGGAAAACCCTATAACGATGCGATTGATCTTTCTTTTTGGCTTATTGATGGTTCAGTTGGGGCAAGCTTTTGCTCAGGATGTGGCTATTGGAGAATGGCGTGAACATCTTCCTTATGCCAAAACCACCGGTGTTGCTTATGCCAATACGAAGGTGTTTTGTATTACCCCCTACTCTGCTTTTTACTACGACCTACAGGATAATTCCTCTGGGAAGTTGAGCAAGATGAATTTGCTCTCTGATATTGGATTAAGCAGGGTAGCTTATGACGCAACAAGCAATACAGTGGTTATTGGGTATACCAATGGCAATGTCGACCTCATAGATGTGAACGGAATGAGCAGTTACAACATGAGCGATATTAAACGTAGTAACATCATTGGCGATAAGAAAATTTACAACATCCATTGCGAAAATGGCTTGGCATATTTGTCTACCGGATTCGGAATTGTCAAGATCGATATTCAGCGCCGGGAGGTTTCAGATACCTATTATGTTGGACCATCAGGTACCTTGCTTCAGGTAAATGGAGTTGTGGTTAGAGGCGATACCATTTTTGCTGCTACAGAAAAGGGTTTGTATCGTGCTTACAAAGACAATCCGTTTTTGTCCAATTATGCTTCCTGGTCCAAGGTGATGTCTCTACCCAACAGTGTTCGCGATTCTTCTTTGATAGAACTGGAACTGTTCAATAACGATTTGGTTCTGGCATTCAACAGCTCGCAATACGGAAAGGACACCCTCTATTTTTACAATGGTTCAACCTGGCAAAAGGTTTCCGCTCATGCGGGGGTTCAGATTAACTCTGTTGAATCTTCGGGCGGTCGTTTGGTGGTCAATGAAATTTATGGTGTTTTTGAACTTGATGCAGCATATACGAACATCCAAAACATCTTTCAATATCCAAGTGCCGGAATAGAGGCTAACCATGCTGTATATGGTGGTGGCAGGTATTGGATAGCAGATAACCGATTAGGTTTGTCGGGATCGATTACCCCTTGGGATAATTTCTTTATCCAACCTGATGGACCCAGATCTGCTTCATGCTTTGGTCTTGATATCTCGGATGGGGATGTTTGGATTGCGCCCGGATTGATTTATGGAGCCGCTTGGTTAAATGATTATAACATTGATTTTCTTTCTGGAAGATCCGGAGGAACCTGGCAAACTCGTGCCGATTTCTCAGATCCCGGCAATGTTCTTTCAGACACTCTTTTTGATTTAATAAATGTAGCCATCGACCCCGAAGACCCAACACATGTTTTTGGAGGCTCTATGTCGTTTAAGGGATTGGTAGAAATGCGAGCCGGACAGATTGTGCGTTATTACGATGAAACCAATTCGAATCTTCCTTCATGGACAGGCCGCCCCGGGTATTGTGGTATTACAGCAACTCGTTTTGATGAAGATGGAAACCTATGGATGACACTTGCCTTTGTAGATCATCCTCTTGCCGTGTTAAAACCCGATGGCACCATGCATGTATATTCTGCAGGGTCAGATCTCGACAATAAAGTTCATGCTCGGATTGTTTGTTCGGAAGAAACCGGATTGAAGTGGATTGCCGTTCCTAAAGGAGGGAGCATTGGAGGTGTGTTTGTTTTGGACGATAAAGGGACCCTGGGTGATGAGTCAGATGATCAGCGTTTGTTTTATAAATCGGGATCTGGTTTGGGGAATTTGCCTTCAGATGATGTTTTGTCAATTGCCGAGGACTTGGACAATGAAATCTGGATTGGTACTACTGCAGGAGTTGTTGTGGTCTATTCTCAAGAGGCAGTCTTTTCAGGTGGAAATTATGACGCTCAACAAATCCTTATAGAGCAGGATGGGAATATTCAGGTCTTGTTAGAAACGGAAACAGTATCTGCCATTGCTGTAGATGGCGCTAACCGAAAATGGATCGGCACACAGGGTTCTGGTGTGTATTTGTTATCTGAGGATGGTACTGAATTGTTGTACCACTTCACGACAGACAATAGCCCACTTTTTAGCAATATCATAAACGATATCAAAATAGATCACCTAACAGGAGAGGTTTATTTTGCAACTGCTTCAGGTTTGTGTTCTTATCGAGGGACGGCTACAATTGAAGCCGAGGCATACGATTCGGTTTATGCTTATCCAAATCCGGTTCTTCCAACTTACGAAGGTGTTATTGCCATCAAGGGGCTCTCAAGGAATTCCGATGTAAAGATTACCGATATCGCAGGCAATATTG
>JBIKKU010000236.1:0-5168 GCA_044360245.1 Flavobacteriales bacterium
TGGTTTCAAGAACACTTGGACTCATCGCAGAAAAAATTGGGCCGGGTTTGTCCGCTTTGGACATTGACAAAATCGCCGAAGAGTACATTCTCTCGGAAGGAGGCAAACCAACGTTTAAAGGATACCATGGCTATCCGAACACTTTATGTGTTTCCGTCAATCAAACCGTTGTGCACGGAATACCTACCACTAAAGCATTTCAGGAAGGTGATATTGTTTCTGTCGACTGTGGTGCGCTTTTGAATGGATTTCATGGAGATCATGCCTACACATTTGCCATCGGTGAAATAAAACCTGAAGTCCAAAAATTATTGCAAGTCACTTTTGAATCGCTTTATATTGGCATCGAAAAAGTTGTGGCAGGCGGTCGTATTGGCGATTTAAGTGCAGCCATTCAGCAACATGCCGAAAAAAACGGTTTTGGCGTTGTGCGCGAATTGGTTGGGCATGGACTAGGAAAAGATTTGCACGAAGAACCTCAAGTTCCGAATTACGGTCGTAAAGGTTATGGTCCGAAAATTCAGGAAGGATTGGTAATTGCCATTGAACCCATGATCAATCTGGGCACCAAAAACATCAAGCAATTGAAAGACGGGTGGACCATCATTACAGCCGACAATAAACCATCTGCCCATTACGAGCACGATGTTGCTGTTGTAAATGGCAAGCCCGATATTCTCTCAACCTTTTCTTATGTTGAGGAAGCCCTTGATAAACGAGGGATGTGGAGGCCGCGTCTTTCTTGACCTATCTTAGAATTTCTGCATTTTGAATTTGTGCCGAAATCAAGTCTTGCGAACCATTCAACCAATCTGAAAGCAGGGATGCATAAATAGATCTAAAATCAATTTCGAATTTTAAATCTCCCTGTTCATCTAAATGTTGCAAATCAGGAAGGGCATTGTATAAACCTTTTCTCTTCAATTGCGAACCAATTAAATAAACCTGGTTTGCCGTTCCGTGATCTGTGCCGGTACTAGCATTTTGCTCTACCCTTCTTCCAAATTCAGAAAACACCATGATCAGGGTGTCATCGAGTTCCTGCATTTTGCGAAGGTCATCTACAAAGGCATACAATCCATCCGAAAGTTCAGAAAGCAATCTTGATTGTGTTCCCTTTTGATTGATATGTGTATCGTATCCGCTCTGTGAAACATAAAACACACGTGCATCATTTTTTCCGGAAATCATCTGCGCAACTTGACGTAAATCTTTTCCTATGCCATGCTGAGGATATTCCACTTGATTTTTTCCGGCTTTGTATTTTTCAAATATGTAATCGGCAGAAGCATAGGTCTCGTTCATGCTCTTGTAGAGATACGCCAATTGATCGTGACTATGCGGCTTTTCGAAAGTATCATCTGCCAAATCTTTAAAAAAGGGTTCTCGGGTAAGGTTGTAAAATGATTCAGGATCGCGCACTGCAAGGCCTTTTCGCTCCACCCCCTTTACGGCAAGGTTTAACATTTCATCCACCACAATAATTTCGCGTGAGGACTGACAATAACGGTCCAAATACCTACCTAACCAACCCGTACTTAAAAATTCATCCGATGCAGAAGCCGTATGCCAGATGTCCATGGATCGGAAATGTGATCGATCGGGATCGGGATATCCAACCTGATTGATGATGCTCAATAATCCTTCATCGTATAATTTTTTAAACCCCAACATGGATGAATGAAATCCACAATCATCATTCAAATTCAAAACCTCTTGTGGCGAAACAGCCAATTGGGGACGACTTTTGTAGTACAGATCATTTCGAAACTGAATCAAGGTGTTCAGTCCATCATTTCCTCCGCTCAATTGCACAATCACCAAACGTTTTCTGCGGTCTTTGTCCAAACTGATGAGCTGTTCTGCAGCTTTTACAAAATCGGGCACCAACAACATCCCTGAAGCAAGGATGGAATTCTTTAAAAAATCTCTTCTTCTCATATCAAGCCAATTGGTATTCGGGTAAACTAAGCAGTTCAATAATTTTTGTTTTCAGATCTGCTTTGGAAATTTCCTCAAGCGTATCTTTTGCTTTGTCCGATAATGGAACGGTAAGCAATATTTCGGCTAAATCGCGAAAACGAATATCACCGGGAATTTCTTTCAGCAAATCATTCCAATTGGCTGTTGCGCCAATTTTCTTGTGAATTTTCTTCCGCATTTTTTCCATCATCAAGGCCACTTCCTCTTTGTATTCGGGTTCGTACCAATCAATTAAACCATCGTTCAATACTGCCGAAGGATATTTCAAACGAAACAAAAGTGTTTGTGAATCGATCCAGGATTTTCCGCCCGACCAACCTGCAACATTGGGAGGATGAAAAAGTACTTGTCCCATGATGTTTTGAAACAATAACATTGTTTTTTCATCTTCAAAGCGCACAGGTACCAAACGATGCACACCTACCATCAATTCAACAGGCGATTTGATCAGTGCTCCTCGGTGTTTGGCATCATAAAACCAATCCGACAAGAACATCCATTTGAGCAGCGCATCGATGCGGTATCCCGATGCGAAAAAATGATCTGCCATTGCAGCAACAATAGACTCATCCACCTTTTCATTAACCAGAAATCGAAACAACTTTCGGCAAACGAAAACAGCTGTTTCTTTTTTTTCCAGCACGAGATCAAGAATATCTTTTGCATCCAGATTTCCGGTTTTTCCAAGCACCGTTTTTTCCTCCTCATCATGCCAGTTTTCGCGGAATTCAGGTTCCCCTTTCAGGTTAAATCCATAACCCGTAAATGCCCTTGCAGCTTCACGAATGTCTTTTTCGGTATAATTTCCCCGACCGAGCGTAAACAATTCCAAAAGCTCACGCGCAAAATTTTCGTTGGGATGTTTCTTCTTGTTTTGCTGATTGTTCAGGAATTGCAGCATGGCCGGATGGAAACTCACTTCATGCAACATCTCCTTAAAACTTCCTAGCGCATGTTTACGCAGCACATTGTTAAACCTTCTGCCTAACTCAGGATGCTCAGGAATAACTACAAAATGATTGGCCCAAAACAAAGTCATTTTTTCATGCAAGGGGAAATCCGAATTCACCATGTTCTTCAACCAATCCAAATTGATTTTTCGCTGGTATTCTTCCAACTCCTTATGCAATTTCTTTTTCTGCTCTTTGGATAGTTTTGGATATTTTGAGTAATCAAAAACAGGAATGCTCGTGGTTAGTTCAAGCGCTTTTCCATGAAACAAAGACGAAACCACTTCTTCCCTCGATTTAGATTCGCCTTGTTTAATAGTAGAGTAAACAGCGCCAAAGCCTGCACGTGAATAAAGATGAACCAATTCTGCCCTGTTCATGGTGTGGATTTTGGAAGTTAGACGCAATTTCCATACCTAGGTTTAAATCAAGGCCATGGAATACACCTAAATCGCAAAGATTTGGATAAACAAACTCATTCTATGGATGAATTTGATAAAGATTGCAAGGGCAAATTTACCTGCATTGAAAATCCATTCGGAAAAATACCTAAAGTCATTATTCCACTTAAAGAAGAAATCCGGTAACGAATATTCAACATACCAATACCATCATTATCAGCACCTGAAGCACCCTTACCATCATCGGCATAAATGAGAATCAATTGTTCACCCGATTCGGTCAAGGAAACTTTGGATGACTTAGCTCCGGAATGTTTCACGGTATTCAGCACCAATTCCTGAATGATACGGTAAAGGTTTACCGCATAAAACTTGGGAATTTCACGCTGTAATCCGTGAGAAAAATCGAAATCAATTCCCGAAAAACGCTCTGTCTTCAACAATAAATCATCCACCTTCTGAATCAAATCAATTTTACCATCCGCAAGAGAAGAAAGGTCATGCGATAAATTTCTTACGTCGCTAATTGAATCACCCAACATCCTGTCAATATCATCCAAAACTTCTGCATTGCTCTCCGGATCTTCCTTGTAATGCTTCAAAAAAATATGAATGCCTGCCAACTGCTGCTGAATATTGTCATGCAACTCAACTGCAAAACAATTGCGTTCCAATTCAAGAATATGAATGATTTCTTTCTGACGATCTTTTTCGCGCTGAATGATGGTTTTTTCTGCTGTTTAAAATAATAGGAAGACAATGCATAAAGCATAAAACCGGTGAATATGACATAAGCAATGCCTTTTTAGCTCTGTATCTGCGACATCAACCAAGGATCTTCGACCAGAGCATATAGTATCATGTCGGATGTTAAGATATATGCAAATCCAACAACTATATACAACAACATTATCCTGAGCTCAGGCTTCATGTACTAAAAATAATCGGGATTCCGAGATTTCAAAAAAGGTGCATCCAAATTCAGTACTTAGACCTACCCTGTTCCTATTAAATACGGAAACCAAGCAGACAAACATCATCTACCTGCTCTATATTTCCCTTCCAGGATTCAAATTCGTGCAATAGACGAATGTGCTGTTCAGGCATGGATAAATTGGCCAATTGAACAAGGAATTTCCTGAGTGTACCTGCTTTGTATTTTTTTCCGGATGGACCACCAAACTGATCCACATAACCATCGGACAAAAGAAAACATTGGTCGCCTTTGTGCAATTGAACTTCATTCGCATGAAAATGAGATCGACCAAAAAATGAACCTATGGGTTGCGGATCGGGACGAAGAATTTCTATTTCTTTTTCTTCTGCTCCATTTCGAATGATCCACAAAGGATTATTCGCGCCGGACCATTGCGCTTGATAGGTATTCAGATTGATCTTCAACAAAGAAATATCCATCCCATCTTTCATACTGTTCGAATTCACCGAAAAAGCCTGTTCGATAAGATCCGCACAGTTGTCGAGAATTTTCCCGGTATCGGAAATACCAAATTCAATGACCGATCGGTTCAAGGCATTGTTACAAACCATGCTCACCATTGCTCCGGGAACTCCATGTCCGGTGCAATCTGCCACTGCAACATAAAATTCATCACCCGATTGGTGAAACCAGAAAAAATCGCCGCTGACAATATCCTTTGGTTTGTATAAAATAAAATGATCGGAAAAAATTTCATGTAGTTTTTCGGTAGAAGGAAGAATGGCATCTTGCAAATGTCTCGCATATTGAATGCTATCGGTGAGATCCTTCTTCTGTGCGGCAATCATATCTCTTTGTTCCTGGAGAATGATATTGGCACGTTTTTTATTTCGGTAA
>JBIKKU010000098.1:0-9119 GCA_044360245.1 Flavobacteriales bacterium
CAAGACCAGTCCGGCTGTTACTCCATAAACGGTGGCTTGTTTTTTCTCCAATTCAAGACTTTGCAATTCGGCTTTTTGATTGAGGATTTTATTTTCCTTTTCTTTTTGATCGACCTTGTATTTTGTGGCCATTTCGGTTACCGCCAACTGTTTCTCCTCATTCAATACACTATCGCGGTAATCCACAAATTCAACCATCATATCGAACGCCTCTTCATACCGACCTTGTTTTTCCAATACCACAGCAAGGTTTTGCATGAAATCGCGGATGTATTCTTTCAGGTTAATTTGTCGGGCAATTTTTAAGGCTTCCCGGTAATGAAATTCAGCTTCTTTTAATTTGTGCTGCAATTCAAAAATATTCCCAAGATTGTTTTCAATACCTGCAATACCGTTCAGTCCGGATAATTTCAAATAAACTTCTCTGGCCTTTTCATTGTAGAACAAAGCCTTTTCAAAATTCCCCGCTTCAATGGCTACGGCGCCTAGGTTAACATATCCATCAGCTTGTCCATAAAGGTTGTTCTGACCGATTTCAATATCCAAGGAACGTTGAAAAAATGCTTCTGCTTTTGAATAATTCTTAGTATAAAAATAACATGCACCAAGATTGTTAAGTGTAGATGAAATTCCATTGTAAAATCCTACAGATTCAAACTTCACCAAAGCTTTCAAAAAATAATCTTCGGCAGATTTAAAATCATTCATATCCAGATAGACGGCACCCATCCTATTTAAACAATTCCCCTCTCCTTTTGAATTGTTCATGGAACTATGAATCTTAATGGCTTCAATCAATAAATCAATGGCTTTATCATATTCACTTTTACTCCTGTAGGCCTCCGCCAAATTAGAAATGATATTGGCCTCCATTATACGACGCCCCGTTTTTTGGGTGAATTTAATCCCTCTGTTGGCAATCAATATTGCCGTATCCGGATTTACAAAGGCATATTCATAAGTAATCTTTTCTATGAGCTTTAATAAGGTATCAGGATTCGTTTCTCTTTGGAAACATTGATTTAAAGAATCGAGTTCTCTGTTTTGGGAAAGACCAAAACTTGGGAAAAGAAAAATTCCCAATACCATCAGCAAACTAAAAATAGTCGAACCCCGCATAGTTTAAATATAATTGTTTTGTTAGATTTAAGAAACCAAAAAATCAACCTATTTATGGCAACTGGAATTATTACCTTCATTTCCGAAGACAGAACAACTGCTACTGTCATCGATGAAAAACAAAATCAGTACAATTACAAAGGCACTGCACTGGGTCCAAACAAAAACGTGTACGATGGAGTATCCTTCGACATTGTTAACACCAACGAAGCCACCAACATTAAAGTAATTACCCAAACCAATGTTGATTCAGGAACTCCAACCAAAGGAGAATTGGCGGCCATGTTTGCGCTCGTAAATCAGGTGAACCTGCGCATGGGTGGAAAAGACGGCGGTGTAAAAGTTATTATTCGCACACGTGAAATCTAATTTTCAAATCCAATAAAAAAAGCCTGAAGGAATCCTTCAGGCTTTTTCTTTTCTCCATATTTTTTAGACACGCAATCCGATGATACACACATCGTCGATTTGCTCCATGCCCGACATCCACTCTGTGAATTTCTCCAACAAGATTTCTCTTTGTTCAGGCATTGGTTTGTCCTGCATGGCCAGCAACAATTCTTTCAATTGCGCATATTTAAATTTCTTGCCTGCAGGTCCGCCAAACTGATCGGCATACCCATCAGTAAATACATAAATGGTATCACCTTTCACTAAATCAAATGAGTGATTGGTAAATGGTTTACGGTTTTCAAATTTACCAATAGGTTGTTTGTCGGCCTTGATTTCAATGATCTGTGTAGGATCTTCTGCTTTAACAATCCATAAAGGATTATTTGCACCCGACCATTCCAATCGCGCGGTATTGAATCCTGTCATTTCAAAACTACACAAGGAAATATCCATTCCATCGCGCACTTCCGAATGTCCTTGCTGACGGAAACTATCTTCAACGTTTACTGCAAGATTATCGAGCACCTCAGCAGGTTTAGTAAGTCCAAACTCATTTACGGCACGATTTAAATTGTTATTTCCTACAATAGATACAAACGCGCCCGGAACACCATGGCCTGTGCAATCTACTGCAGCAAACAACACTTTCGGACCTTTTACTTTAATCCAATAAAAGTCACCCGAAACAATATCCTTAGGTCGGTAAAGCACAAACAAATCGCGACCAATCACATCACGCATGTGGTCTTCACCCGGAAGGATTGCATCCTGAATGCGTTTCGCATACTTGATACTGTCGAGGATGTCTTTGTTTTTTTCCTCAACAATTGTTTTTTGCATTTCAATTTCTTCCTTCTGTTGCACAATCTCTGCAGTTCTTTCCTGAATGATACGTTTTAAAGAACGCGTGGAAACGGAAATTGCTCCCCAAACAAAAGCAATAAACAAAATGATGTAGCCAATGTAGGCCCAAATGGTGCGGTACCATGGAGGCAATACGATGAATGAAAATGTTGTGATTCCACTTTCTGTACCATAGATATTGGTGGCCTTTACTTTAAACACATATTTTCCTTCGTGGATGTTGGTAAAGGTGGCTTTTCCAAGCGTCGACCAATCACTCCACTCATCCGATTGTCCCTCGAGGATGTAAGAATATTTTGTGCCGCTTTCATCGAAATAGGTTGGTGCAGCAAATTCGAATAAGAGATTGTTTTTGGAATAAGGCAATTCCGGAATGAAAGTTTCGGGTTGATCTACAACAATTTTTCCTTCACCACCGGTGAAATAACCTTCAAAAATGGGTTTGTTTCCGGTTACAATTCTGCTGATACGAACCTTAAACGGAAAATCATATTGCTTGAAGAAATTATGATCGAAACGAAGCAATCCGTAGGCAGAACCCAACCAGGTTATTCCATTTGGTTCATGGTAAATGGAGTGAAAAATTTCACTGTTGTAACGAAGGAAAGGTGTTTTTTGCCAAATACCATCTCTGAAAAATAAGATATCTGAATTTACCTGATCGTAATATACGGAAGCCCAAATCTGACCATCGTAATCCATCGCCATGCGATGAATGGCTGTAATATCGGTTTTGCTTTCAATGCGGTATTGTGGATCGGGTGTAAACTTGTCTGTTTTTTCGTTGTAGCGGTAAATCCCTTTTTCCGTACCAAAAGCAATACTGCCATCGTTGAATTGATTCACATACACAGGAGATGCGGGTAGTCCGGAAGTGGTATCATATCGGTACACCGGTGTATTCTTATCGGTAAAGATGCGTGTATTGGTTTTGATCACACCACCATCGAGTGAACCTAACCATAAGGTTCCGTTTTTCTCTTCAACGAAATCGTAAATGTTTCCATCGATTCCTTCTACAATGCCTTCGGGAACCCAAATTCCATCTTTGCGAACCATAGATGAAAGCGCTCCTTCTTCACCAACAATAACGCGGTTAGCATAGGTTTGCGATTGCTTTGGTCGCCATGGTGCACCTTCAAATATTTTGTTGAAACGGTAGTTGTCTTTTAGTTCATAGATCGCATCTGCGCCGGCAAACAAGAGCACAGTGTCACCCTCCATTTCGAACACATCCATTCCAAAACAATCAATGGAAATTCCCGGAAGTGGCTTAAAAAAACGTTCGTTTTCGTCGAAATAGAAAATACCATTGGTGGTGGATGCAAACAATTGTCCTTTGAAACGAACGACATCTTGCACCGTACCTCGAAGACCGTTTTTTGGTCCGTGAATGGTAACGGGAGAAATAATTTCGATTTTTGCTAACCCACGTCCTAGCGCTGCCCAAAGGTTTTTTTCTTGGTCAACGAACAAAAAGTGAACAGTACCTTCTTCCAATCCGGTAGAGCCATCGAACTTGAATTCAATTTCAAAATCTCGATTCAACACCACAATCCCATCTCCAAAAAGCCCAAGTACAAAGTAGGTGTCGATCACATTTACCGCATTGTAAATATTCCCAATTTCAAGAGGAATTTTTTCAAGTGTACCTTTGCTTAACTTGTAAATTCCATTATCGGAAGTAGTGACAATAATTTCGCCATTGAATTTGGTGATGCCATAAATATTCCATTTGGCGAGTTCATCGGTTCCTCCAATAAGTTGAAGGTCGCCATTGAGCATTTTGCAAATTCCTTTGCCTTTGTAGGAAACATAAAGTTGTCCATCAACATCGAAAGAAGTGTGGAATTGTGTTTCTGATTTCCAGGTTTTAAATGCACCACCACTCCAAAGTAAAATATAAGTTCTGGTGATAAAGTAAACGCCATCTTTCATCGCATAAATGGCATTTACGCGATCTAAAGATTCTATTTCTTTAGGAAGCTTGTCCAATAAACTTTTGTACTCGAGTTTACCGGTTTCATTGGGAACAAGCATTCCCAATTCTCCCAAAGCACCTACATAAATGTTGTTCAATGTATCGGTGGCAACCGTTGACGCGAATTTTGCACCGGGAAGGCTAATCACACTCCAATTGGCACCATCATAGCGCAGCACGCCGGTGATGTTGGCAAAATACATTACCCCCGATTGATCCTGAGCTATACCAAGGTTTTGCGCATGGGCCTTGTATTCCAAGGGAGAATAGTAACGCAAATTGAGCGTACCCTTGTCATTCCCGCCAAAAACGCGCATGGAGAGGCTCATGCTCAGCACGACCAAAAAAAGCGATATGTAAAGCCTCGTATTCAAAAAGTTGTGGAGTGTAAATTTGGCCGTTTTTTTCCGAAATAACAAGCCCCGATGAAAGTTCACCGGGGCTCATTTACAGATATGTGAAAGTCTTATTGAACCACCACTCGTGTTACCAATGAAGATGTGCTGTTGCTCACACGCACATAATAGAGTCCTGCAGGGACATTCCCGAGGTCAATGGTACCTGAATAACGTCCAACCTGATCGTTCAGGTTAATGGTCATGATCACTTTGCCTTCCATAGAATAAACTTCTACGATGGCGTCGTCCTGACTAACAAAATCAGCGTGAAGGGTAAATTGTCCGTCGTTCGGGTTAGGGAACACGGTAATTCCTTCAATGCTACCCATCACACTGTTTACAGACATGAATGGAGATGCAACGGCATTTTGCGTGCGGTTTGAACGGGCAGTATTCTGACTGATGGCACGTGTTGCAAGACATCCGTCGGTTGGGTTCATTTCAACCACGTAAAACAAGGCAGGATCGTTAGGAGGAGTTGGATCAGTAAACGAAGTGTTTTGAGCAGAAACCGAACCAATGTTTTCCCATCCACCGGCAGTAGAATAGCGAATGATGGTATAAGTTGAATAGCTCAATCCATCGTAATGGTCCCAAATCAGGTTAACTGCGCCTGCCAATCCAAGGTTTTGCGTGAGGTGCATGGTTTTATGTGAAGCACTCCATTCAGATTCTTCACCACAAAAATCTACAGCAGCAATTTTATATCTCCAGGCAGTAATCATTGGGTTTGCCACGTAATCATCATACAAACTCAGGCTGTCGTAATCAACAGTTCCAATGAGGTAGTACAAGCCGGCTTGTGAACTTTCACGGTAGATGTTGTAGTAATCAATATCAGTGGTAACGGGTTTTTCCCAAATCACTTTATTGTAGGAATACATTGAATCTACGGTTACCATACAAATACCTTGTCCGGCAGGAGGCGCGTTTTGCACATCTACCATGGTAATGGCTTTGCAACCGTTGGCATTATCGGTAATAATTACGGAATACAAACCTTCTGAAGTCACCGTTACATCTTGCGT
This sequence comes from Flavobacteriales bacterium, assembly GCA_044360245.1. Lineage (GTDB taxonomy): Bacteria > Bacteroidota > Bacteroidia > Flavobacteriales_D > UBA2798 > UBA2798. The sequence goes on from JBIKKU010000098.1 coordinate 5,784, forward strand.
TGATGCTCCGTTATTCCAGTTGTACGAAAGGTTACCGGAAGAAAGGAAGATTTCCATATCAATGGTTGCTCCTGCTCCACCGCAATTCAAATCGCCTACAGAAACAATTACCGGAACAGGTCCACCTAAGTTACTTTGTTCGGAAACGGCAACGCTTTCGGTAATGACACATCCGTTTTGGTCGATAACGTTTACGGTGTAAATGCCAAGACCAACATTGTAAATGTATTGTCCGGTTGTTCCACCACCCCAAACAAAGGTATACGGACCGGTTGCTCCACTGGCAAGTGCCTGAACATTTCCATCGTTGTTTCCACAAGTGGTTGGATGTACAATGAAAGACACTTCTACAGGTTCGGGCTCATCAACTGTAATGGAAGATGTTGCCACACAACCGTTAGCATCGGTAACAATAACTTCATAAGGACCGGCAACCAATCCTGCAATGTCTTCACCTGTTGCACCATTTGACCAAGCAACATTATAAGGACCGGTACTACCGATGATGTTGATATCGATTGCACCATTATCACTTCCTGCACATGACACATCCACAACGGTATTTACCACAATGGCGGGAGCCTGAGCATCATTCAAGGTGGCAATTCCAAAGCTGGAACAGCCATTTAAATCGGTAACATTAACAACGTAAATTCCTGAACGCAGAGAATCAACTAAAATACCTTCATCACCGCTCGTCCAATTCACTTCATAAGGAGCCGTTCCACCAGTAATCACAGCAATAGCACGACCATTTTCTTCTCCGCAATCAGCGTCAACTGTATTGGTAGAAACATAAATACGATTATCCGGTACAACAACATCTTCACTGCGCGTTTCTGAGTTGCCGCAACTGTTAATCGCTTTCATGGTAACAGTATAAATTCCGGGGTTTTCGTAGGTATGGTAAACAGGAACAAAGGTTTCGTTTGTAATCAAAGTACCTGTACCATCTCCAAAATCCCACTCGTAGAAGTTACCTCCAAAAGCACTGAAAGGAAGCGGCTCTCCTAAACAAACCACCGCATTTTCATCGTAAAAGAAGTTAGCTGAAGCTTCAACATTTGAACCGATGGAATAAGTTGTGGAATACGTATTGGAAAGTCCACAGTTGTTGGTGTAAGTAAGCGTAATGTTATATGAACCGGTGTTGTTGTAACGGTGTTTTACATAAGTATAAGTTCTTCCAAGAACATCGATTTCATTGGACGATGTGAGAGTTGTACCATCACCCATATCGAAAGAATATGTTCCTTCCAAAGATGGATAAACAACACATAAAACAGTATCACCGGCGCATGCTTCATCTTCAGGAGCAATAAAAACAAACATATCGTTTGGACCCGGAGCCAAGCCCGGAGCCACAGTGATGTTATGGGTTTGTGTTGAATCTACTCCACAAGAATTCGTCACAGTAAGTGTGATGGTATAGTTTCCTGAAGCGGCATAGGTGTGGTCTACACTGTAATCGGTAGAAGTTGTTCCGTCACCCATATCCCACTGATAGGTCAGGTTGTTTCCGGGATCATCTATACCGTTGGCATTGACCACAATATTGGATCCTGTACAAACCGTAGGAGGAGCCATCAGGTCAATATCATTTACAGGCAAAGTGGATGAAATCTGAACCAATGTGCTAATGGTGGTATCTGCTCCGCAACCATTGGTAACGGTGAGGTAAACCGTTTGATCAGAAAATCCGGGAATGACTTTATTATCTACATATTGCTGAGTAGAAGTTGTTCCATCAGGGAACTGCCAAAGGGTTTGTGCGAATAATCCTTGCGTATAAAAACTAACCTGTTCTCCGGGACAAACCGGTGAAGAGTTTTGAGCATAAAGGTTAGAGTTAGGATTGAAACCCAAATTGGTTCGTACTTGAACCGTATCATACAAAGTCATTGAATTTCCACAACCATTGGTAAGAGTTGCCGTAATGATGTAGGTTCCCGGCTGGTTGTATTGATGCGTGTATGGTTCGGTATCATATGTACCATCTCCATATTGGAACAATTGTGAACTACTGCCGGAAAAACCAATGTAAACGCGGTCTCCGGGACATATTTCACGCGGATCAACCCAGAAATTTCCACTTGTCATTGGAACATTGGTACCGACGGTAAGTGGGTAACTTAAATTAAAAACGCCGCAAGGAGTGGTTACCTGGCAAGTTACCGTGTAGCTTCCGGTACTTGCATATTCATGGGAAACACTTGCATAAGTTGAGCTTTCGGTTGTACCGTCGCCAAAATCCCAGAAATAGGACATTCCGTTGTAATTGTTTCCAACATTCATCCAAAGTTGTACTCTGTCTCCTACACAGAAGGTATTGCTTTCACCTTGTATGGATTCAGGTTGACCTTGTAAATCGAGGTAGAAATAATCTCCCCCTAGATATCCAAAAGAATCATAAAATTGAACCTGCACGGTGTATAGTCCTGCGTATTGGTACGTGTGGTTACCACTTAAACTTGTTCCGGTTGAACCATCACCGAAATAAACATAGACACTGGTTGTTCCGGCCATCGGCGAAATGGAGTAAGAAGCCGTCACAGGAGCACATTCCTGAGACATTGTCATGGTCATGTAGCCATTGTATCCATTGAAGGTTACAGCAAAGAGCTGAACACTGCAAAGGATACCGACCATTGTAAGTAATCTTTTTAGCATAGAAATTTTATTTAGCGTCAAAAATATCTGATTCATCGACAAATACCTAGAAATCCCCCTACCGACTTATTAACCGTCGACAAATTTCTGATGAACGCCAAAAATTCCATGGCAAACGACCAATAAGATTATTTCATCGACGAACCCATTTAACTTTTCCTTAAAATTAATTCCCTTGGAATGCCTTTAAAAGTGTATTTTCAACAGGACAATTCTATGCGCATAACCAACCTCATTTCTGCTCAAACTTCGGAAGTTTCAAAACTCATTGCCCAGCGCAAGGGAGAAACCAAATCAGGAAGCCTCATGGCCTTTCCTCCTGCCGAAGATTCTTATTACCGGGATAATCTGTACCGTTTTGTGGTATTGGGCATTCCCGAAGATATTGGTCCGCGTGCCAATAAAGGCAGAGGTGGTTCATGGTCGATGTGGAATGAGTTCCTCCCAAAATTTCTGAACATTCAGGCCAACGATTTTTGGGACCCTAAAACCATTGCCATTGCAGGGACTGTTGAATGCAGCGACCTCATGAAAATGGCCGAACAAGGTGCTCATCCGGATTGGGATCAACTTGTCAGGGAATTGGACAAAAGGGTAATGCAGGTTTTAGATCAGATCCTACAAAACGGCGCGATCCCAATAATAATTGGTGGTGGTCATAACAAT
>JBIKKU010000332.1:0-3679 GCA_044360245.1 Flavobacteriales bacterium
ATTGGCGGTGTACGATAGAAAAACCAATTCTTTCACACATTATTACCGCGACGAAAACAATACACACGACAATATTCTTTTTCTGAAAAAAGTCGGAAAAAAAATGTGGTTTGGTACCTGGGGAGGAGGATTCAGTTATTTCGATCTCGAGACAGGTAAATTCAGAAAAGAGCCTTACATCACAGAAAATTCGGGGCTTTCAAACAACAATGTAATTTGGATAGAACCCGATGCGAAGGGAAATCTTTGGTTGGCAACCTTGAGGGGATTGAATTATTACGATGCGCAAAAAGATGAAATCCGTTCCTGGAGAACAGATGAAGGATTACCCAACAACACCTTGTATTGTTTGCATTTGGAGAACAATATTCTCTGGATTGGATCGAGTGGAGGAGGTTTGATTCGATTTGACATCCGTAACAACTCCTTCAAACAATGGCTCAAAGGCGGAAAAAATTCGCTTTCCAATAACACCGTGCACGCCATTGTTCCGGATGGAAAAGGAATGTTATGGTTGGCCACAAAAAATGGATTAAACAAGTTCGATCCACGCACAGAAAGCTTCACCAGTTATTCAGAGCCCGATGGATTATCCAACAATTTTATCGTAGGTATCCTTCCCGATCGCAGTGGGAACCTGTGGTTAACTACTTACAACGGACTAACAAAATTCAATCCCGAAAAAGGAGAAGGAAAAGAGAAGATTGACTCAAGGGTATATTTTGCCATTGATGGTTTGCAAGGCGATGAATTCAATCAGAATGCCTTTTTCAAAACTTCAGATGGCGAATTATTCATTGGTGGAACAGAAGGATTCAATCACTTCTATCCTCAGGATATTGTAGACAATCCCTATATCCCACCGGTAGTCATCACTTCCTTCAAAGTTGCCGGTAAAGAATACGCGATTGATTCTGCCATTACCTGCACCAATTTTATTCAGTTATCCTATAAAAAAAACTTTTTCTCTTTCGAATTTGCATCACTCGATTACATCCTTCCCGAAAAAATTCTTTACTCCTATAAAATGGAAGGACTCGATGAAGAGTGGTCGGTACCATCGCACCGCAACTTTGCCAGTTATACCGATTTGCAAGGAGGCGATTATGTATTTCGTGTAAAAGCGACAAACAACGACGGGGTTTGGAATGAAAAAGGAGTTACCATTCACATCCGTATTATTCCTCCCTTTTACAAAACAAAATGGTTTTATTCGGTGGTCACTTTCCTGACCATTCTTCTGGTTTTTGTTTTCATTCGATTGCGTATTGCAAGCATCAAAAAAGAGAAAAAACGATTGGAAGATATGGTTGAACAGCGCACCAAAGAATTGGCCGAAAAGAACCGCGACATCATGGGTTCCATTCAATATGCCAAGCGCATTCAAGAAGCCATTTTACCCGACAAACATTCCATTTTCGTTCACTTGCCCGAATCATTCATTCTGTATCGACCTAAGGATATTGTTTCGGGAGATTTTTACTGGTTTGGTGTTGTGGAGGACAAAGCCATTATTGCATCAGTAGATTGTACAGGGCATGGTGTTCCCGGGGCATTCATGAGCATGATCGGACACAACCTCTTGAATCAGATTATTCTTGAAAAACACATCACCGATCCTGCACAAATTTTGAGTCATTTAAGACAATCTGTTCGTCGCGCACTTAAGCAAGAAGGAAAAGAAGTCGATACGCAAGACGGAATGGATTTAGCGCTTTGTGTTTTGGATAAGAAAACCAAAGTTGTTCAGTATGCAGGCGCCTTCCGTCCGATGATTATCGTTCGCGAAAATTCACTTGAAAAACTCGAGGGAGAAAAACTTCCCATTGGCGCAACCAAAGCCGAAGAGAAATCTGTAGGGGAGTACATTACACATGAGCGTCAGTTACAAGTTGGCGATTGCATTTACATGTATTCCGATGGATTCGTGGATCAATTCGGCGGACCTGCCGGAAAAAAATTCATGGGTAAAAATTTGCACAACCTTATGTTGCAGATGCACCGCAAATCCATGACCGAACAACATTTTATTTTGTTGGAAGAATTCGAAAAATGGACAGGAAATCTGGAGCAAGTGGATGATGTCCTTGTCATTGGAATTCGTGTGGTTTAACGACCTGTTTCCTTCTCTGAATGCCCTTTTCCTTGGTTAAGGATGTTCATTCTTTCCAAACTGTTTTAATATGCTATCTTGATTTTAAATAAAGATCTGATGAAACACTTTTTACTTTTTTTGGTATTGTTTCTTGGTTTGAAGGGATACAGCCAATACTATCCTTTTCCTACATCAGGAGCGTTTTGGATTGAATCGCATGGAGGTATTATGCCGCATGTGGGTGGACCGGATACTTGGGATGTTTGCACCGGACCGATTTATCCCGGACCGGATACGGTTATCAATTCAACCACCTATCACACCTTATACCGTCATGCTGTTTGCGATTGGTTTACCATTCCTACCATGAGTCCATTCGGATCTTATCCGGAATCCACTTTGCTTTATTTGATTTGGCGTCAGGATATCGCCCAAAAGAAAGTGTATTATTTCGGATACGGCGTAGAAGTTTTGCTCTATGATTTTGGAAATATGGCTGTTGGTCAACCTGTGCCACAAACCATCAATAATGTGAATTATCCGGATTTGGTTGTTGTGGCCTACGATTCGCTTCAGTTGGTAAATGGTGAATACCGCGAGCGTTGGATACTTGGATATAATTATTCCGGTACGATTTCAGATTCAGGTTTTGCATGGATTCTGGAAGGCATAGGTTCATCTATGGGAATCGTTAAAGAAATCGTTACTCCTTTTGAAAATGAAGATCATTTGGATTGTTTTTACATGAACAATCAGTCGCAATTTTTCTTCACCACCGAAGTCAATGAATGTTTGATCAACATGAATGTTTCTGAAAATGAAACGCATGAATTCACTCTTTTCCCTAATCCTGCCCATGAAGTGGTGCAAATACATCTTCCTGAAAATGAAAATTGGAAATCGATGCAGATCATGGATATCCAAGGGAAAAAGGTGTTTTCGCAACAATCGCTTTCTTATGGACCGGATAGGTTTGTCAACCTCAATATATCTGCTTTCCCGGAAGGCATTTACGTGGTCATCCTTCATTCGGAATCTGGAACACGAAGTATTTCCAGAATGATTAAAGCATAAAAAAAGTCCGCCGATTGGCGGACTTTCTTTTTTTACAGAATTACTTTTTTGACTTCTTCCAGAATTTTGAATGCTCCTTCCTGCGAAGAAGATTCGGCGTAAACCCTTAACACAGGCTCGGTTCCGCTAGGACGAATCATGACCCATTCATCGTTATCGAAGAAATATTTTGTACCATCAATGCTTTCTGAACTGCGCACTTGATAAGGTCCGAAATTGGTCCATCCGCCTTTATTCATTTGGGCAATGATACCTTGTTTCACTTCTTCTTTCAAATGCAAATCGTTGCGTTCGAAAGAAAAACTACCGGTAATGGCATAAACTTCCTGAATCAAATCATCGAGTTTCTTACCGCTTTTGGCCATGAACTCCCAAATTACAAGTCCCATCCAAATACCATCGCGTTCAGGAATATGTCCGGTAATGGCTATTCCTCCCGATTCTTCACCACCTAAAAGAATATCTTCTTCAACCATGATGTCGGCAATGTATTTGAATCCGATTTTTACC
>JBIKKU010000101.1:0-9017 GCA_044360245.1 Flavobacteriales bacterium
TTTTAGTGGAGGTTATGAAACAATAAAGGCCACGGTTTTCTTCAAACGGTGACCTTTTCACAAAAATGAAACGTCGTTTATTTCCGTGCCATGGCTTGTTGTTGTCCTTCAAGTTGTTGCGCTCTTTCTAATGGAATTTGTTCTTTGTTGCTTGTCCATGCAGTGAGTTCAATGTTTGCTAAGCCTTGCTGTATCAGAAGTTCCAGGAAAACGGTGGCCTCCTCTGAGCTGCTGAATTTACCAAAGAGATAAAGCGTTTTACCCGCAGGAGTAATGATGGTTTCGGGTTTTTCTTTGAGGTTGAAAAAGGTGTTTACGGTGGCAGCATCCTTCATGTCGATGCAAATGGAATAATGAAAATCTGCAGGTGCATGCAATGCCAAAAGTGAATCCATTTGTTGTACGCTAATGCTTTGCGTAGGTTCTTCCTCCGAAGCATTTCGGTTGTTAATTAGCGTGATAGCATCGTTTATGGAAATCTCTGAATGATTGAAATACGCAACGAGTTCAACATTGCTGAAACCTTTGTCGCGCAAGGTGTTTTTGCCTTTTTGCGCACGAATGAAATCAACATAAACTCCTGCTTCAATTTTGTTTCCCAGCACATTAAAAGGTTGGAAATCTTTTCGAATGGTATCGTTTATTTTTTCCTGGTGATGATCGGCTCTTAGTCGGAACACCAATCCGGCGGGGATTTCGAAACAAGATGGAGTGCACCAGGATTGCAAAGCGAGAAAACTCAACAATGCTGTTACAAAAAGAGAAAGCAATGCGGCGCGGTATTCGGTGGAGGGAAATATACGGAAGGAGGAAAGCGTTTTCATAACTGCACATGTTAATCGGTTCAACAAAATCTTCTAACACAAATGGCAGAGTGAAGCTTCAGACAGGCCTTGGGGAGGGCGGAACAAGAGGGATGTGTTGTTTGCCGGTATCCGGTTGTTTTTACACAGGTATCGGGCAACAGGTTGTTTTTTTTCGACGAGTATCGAATTCACAACAACCAAAACGGTTTAAGCGCAGGAGCGAATAGGGGACGGGGAATCTTCAGCATAGAAAATTTCCAGGCGGAAGAATCCTCTAAACCGGATATGAAATTAGTAGGCGCGGATTTTTTTGCCTTCCATGAAATTCACAAAAGCACGATTGGCAACGCGCATTCCGCCCGGTGTTGGGTAATTTCCGGAGAAGTACCAGTCGCCTTTGTGGTCCGGACAAGCACGGTGCAAATCGTCAATGGTTTGGAAAATCACTTCCACTTTGGCTTTGCAACCCGGAGGTGTTACCAATTCAGCAACTTTAGCAGAAATTTCTTCTTGCGTAAAAGGTTCATAGACTTTTATCGCCATGTTCTTACACGCTTCTTTCGGAAGTGTAAGTTGTTCTTTGGCATCGGCATAAATTTCATCGAGCAAGGCCGACATATTTCGTTCGCGCAACAAGGCTACTGCAGCCTGGAAAGCAATGAAATCGCCCATGATGGCCATGTCAATTCCATAGCAATCCGGAAAGCGAATTTGAGGCGCGGATGAAACGATGACAATTTTCTTTGGCTGCAAACGATCGAGCATTTTTATGATGCTCTTTTTTAAAGTTGTGCCGCGAACAATCGAATCGTCGATGACGACAAGGTTGTCGACACCCGGATTGACCGTGCCGTGTGTAATGTCGTAAACATGCGCCACCATATCGTCGCGTGCATCATCGTTGGTGATGAACGTGCGAAGTTTCGCATCTTTTATCGCTAATTTTTCTACACGGTATCGCACATTCAAAATCTCATCGATTTTCTCCGGAGTGATGTTGTTTCCAAGTGCAATCAGTTTTTCCTTTTTGACAATGTTGAGGTGATCTTCAATGCCCTTTATCATTCCGTAAAACGCGGTCTCTGCTGTGTTCGGGATATACGAAAACACGGTGTTGTTGAGGTCGTAATCAACGGCTTTTAAAATTTGAGGGACAAGAAATTTCCCAAGGCGCATACGTTCCTGGTAAATGTCTTTATCACTTCCGCGAGAGAAATAAATGCGTTCAAACGAACAAGATTTTTTTTCAAGCGCTTCACGGATTTTCACCTCGCTTACTGTTCCGTTTTTGCGAATTACAACCGCATGTCCGGGAGTAATTTCTTTGATGCTGTCCACCGGAACATTAAAGGCCGTTTGGATAACAGGACGTTCTGAGGTGATCACACACACTTCATCATCCTGATAATAAAATGCCGGACGAATTCCGCTTGGATCACGCAACACAAATGCATCGCCGTGTCCAATTAATCCGGCCATGGCATATCCGCCATCCCATTTGTCTGCCGACTGACTGAGTATGGATTGAATATCCATATTGGCGCCAATCATGCCTGAAATCTGAGCATTGCTATAGCCAAGATCTTTGTAAATTCTAAACAAACGATCGTTTTCTTTGTCCAAAAAGTGACCGATTTTTTCCATCACGGTAACCGTATCCGACATCTCTTTAGGATGTTGTCCGAGTTCGGTTAATTGTGTGAAAAGTTCATCAACGTTAGTCAGGTTGAAGTTTCCTGCCACCACCAAATTGCGCGTCATCCAATTGTTCTGACGCAAAAAGGGATGGCAACTTTCGATGCTGTTTTTTCCAAAGGTTCCGTAGCGCAGATGTCCCAAAAAGAGTTCCCCTGTAAATCCGAAATTTTCTTTGAGGTATTGGGTGTCTTTAAGCAAGGAGGGGTCTTTGGCTGTTCCTTCGTTGATTTTGGTGAAGATGTCGCCAAACATTTCTTGTATGGCACCGGAACTGATGGAGCGTTTTCGGGAAATGTACCGTTCCCCGGGTTTCATGTCGAATTTGATATTGGCAATACCGGCCCCGTCTTGTCCACGGTTGTGCTGTTTCTCCATCAGGAGGTAAAGCTTGTTCAGGCCGTAGAAGGCCGTTCCGTATTTTTCTACGTAGTAGTCAAGGGGTTTGAGGAGGCGCAGTACAACAATACCGCATTCGTGCTTGATGTTATCGCTCATAATGGGAAGAACCGGGCTGCAAAAATACACTTATTTCCCTTACCGTTTCCTCATTTTTTGGCTCATTCAAGGCAACAGATTGGTGGTTTTGGCGTCTATTAAATGCTTCGTAACTTGCTTTGTTAACGGTTTGTCGAAATTCTTACATATCCTGAGTTTGCTGCTGCTCTTTCCGATGGCTCTTTTGGCCGGTGATAAGGGGAGTTCATCGGTTTATTTTACCCCAAACAAAGGGCAGTGGGATAACCGTATCCGTTACCAATTGCACATGAATCCGGGCTTTATGTACCTGGAAAACCAAGGTGTATCCTACTTGTTTTTTGATGCTCCCGATCATAAAAACCATGAGCATCATGAGGATGAAGACATCCGGACTTATGGTCTGCAAATGCAATTAATGGGCTCTTCACCGAACCCCGCATTTGAAGAAGGGAAGTCAACACCGTTTTACCACAATTACATTTCAGGTACGGATGCTTCGAAATGGAAATCGGGTATTTATTCAACTTACTTGCTTCGGATGAATCAGGTTTATCCGAGTATCTCCATGGAATATTTCGGAACACCATCGGGTGAATTGAAATACGAATATCATCTGGATGCAGGAGCTAACCCTGCGCAAATACGTTGGACCTACAAAGGCGCACAGAGCATAAAACTGAATCAAGGTGATTTGGAAGTGCAAACACCGCTTGGAACACTGATTGAAAAAAAACCAATTGCCTGGCAAATCATTAACGGAAAAAAAGTTCCTGTTGCCATTGCGTTTGCATTGCACCAACAACAAATTTCATTCACTTTTCCGCAAGGATATGATGCGCAATACCCCATGGTGATTGATCCGGTATTGGTGTTTTCAACCTTCTCCGGATCCACTGCAGATAATTTCGGATTCACCGCAACCTATGACGATGCTAAAAATACGTTTGGTGCAGGCATTGTTTATCCGGGTGGAATTTATCCTACTACAGCGGGTGCTTTTCAAACCGGATTCAATACGCCTTCCAACATTACAACACGTGATGTCGGGTTGAGTAAATTCAATGCAGCGGGAAGTACACTTATTTATTCAACTTATTTCGGTGGATCAGGAACAGAGGCTCCACACAGTATCGTTTGCAATGCCAATGGTGAATTGTACATCATGGGAACAACCGATTCTCCGGATTTACCGATTGCAGGAGTTCCATTTGACAATACGTTTAGTGGTGGAGCTAGTGTTGGACCTGCAGCTTCAGGCATGATTTATACCAATGGTTCAGATATTTTTGTGGCGCGATTGAATCCATCCGGAACGGTATTGCTTTCTTCAACTTATTTAGGTGGAACTGCAAACGACGGTTTGAATACTTCTGCATCATTGGCATACAATTACGGCGATCCTTTTCGTGGAGAAGTTATTATTGATGATTTAGGAAATGTGGTTATTGCTTCCGTAACATCTTCTTCGGATTATCCTGTTTCCGGAAATGCACCTGAACCTGTTTTTGGTGGTGGTGGAAGCGATGCCGTTGTTACAAGATTGAATGCTTCATTGTCCACCTTGTTGTGGAGCACTTATTTCGGCGGAACAGGTGTTGATGCGGCCTATGGAGTGCAAGAAGATTCCAATGGTGACGTGTATGTTACAGGTGGTACCGAAAGTGCGAATCTGATCATAACTCCGGGTGTCATCAACGGGGCCTATAGTGGTGCTGTAGATGGCTTTTTGGTGCGATATTCTGCCAATGGAAATTCAATTCTTGCCTCGACGTATATCGGAACAGCCGGGTACGATCAAAATTATTTTGTGCAAGTCGATTACAACGATGATGTTTTTGTAGTTGGACAAACCACCGGAAACTATCCGATTTTTCCGGCTTCGGTATACAACAATGGAAATAGCGGACAATACATTCACAAACTCAACAACACTTTTACAACTACCATTTTCTCAACGCGTGTTGGAAGAAATACCGGACTGGTGGATATTTCACCTTCTGCATTTTTGGTGAACCGTTGCGGTAATATTTATTTATCAGGATGGGGAGGTTCACTTGCCGGAATGAATCCATACCATGCTACAGCAAGTTCCACCATTGGCATGCCCTTAACACCCGATGCCATTCAGTCAACTACCGATGGCAATGATTTTTATTTGATGATATTATCCGAAAACGCCCAACAATTGTTGTTCGCATCTTATTTCGGAGCGCCTTCTCCAAGTAATGAACATGTGGATGGCGGAACATCACGCTTTGATAAAGATGGAGTTGTGTATCAGGCAGTATGTGGTGGATGCGGCGGAACATCAACATTTCCAACAACACCGGGAGTATGGTCGAACACCAACAACTCTACCAATTGCAATTTGGTTGTTTTCAAAATCGATCTCGTTGAAATCAATGCCGATGCACTGTTTAATTTCACGACTTCTTTTTGTCAGGTTCCTGCAAGCATTCAGGTCGACAATAACTCTACAGGTGCTGTTTCTTATTTCTGGGATTTTGGTGATGGCGATACATCAAGTTCATTTCAACCTTCGCATACTTATGCCGACACAGGTTCATATCAAATTATGCTTGTCGCCATTGATTCCAATACATGTCAAGGTGCAGATACAACCTATCTTGACGTTTATATACCCGGTCCATTCGAAGTGACCATTGGTCCCGGAGATACCATTTGTACGGGTGATTCTACGGTGCTTGGTGTTGGTGCAGGATCGCAATACCAATGGACACCCGCAGGAAGCATCATCGGTGCAGGATCGCAATTCCCGATTGTATTCCCATCGGTTTCCACCACGTTTAGTGTGATTGTTACTGACTCACTCGGGTGTACAGATACACAATTTGTATACGTACATGTGTTGCCCTTTTTAGAAGCAGATTTCGATTTGCAATTCACGCCATGTGTTTTTCCAATGACCTTAAGCGGTACAAATCAGAGTACCGGAGGTGTAAGTTATTTATGGGATTTCGGAAATGGATTCACCAGCGTGATGCCCGATGCACAGAGTGTATTTACCGATTCAGGACATTACACCATTACCTTAATTGCGATTGATTCCTCAACATGCAATATCAGCGACACCATTTCGCAGGAAATTTATTTACCACCTCCAGCATCAGTGACTGCATCGGGTGGAGATACCATTTGCAGCAATGAAACAACGCAATTGTTTGCAACCGGCGGCGAAACATATACTTGGTTTCCATCAACGCATGTGGATGATGTAAATGCATCAAATCCGACAGTAGGTCCCGATGAAACCACCACGTATGGCGTGATTGGAATCGATACCAATGGTTGTGCTGACACGGCTTACATTACGGTGAGTGTTTTCCCTCCATCCACTATCGATGCCGGATCGAACATTATTTTGGATATAGGCGATGCACCTGTATTAAATCCCTCATTACCCGGGAATGGAACATTTTTCTGGTCACCATCAACAGGGCTCAGTTGCACCACATGTTTAAATCCGGTAGCAACACCTGAGTTTAACCAATGGTATTATTTAACCTACACCGATTTGTACAACTGCACTTATGTAGATTCCATGCAGGTTTTGGTAACACCATCCTTGTTTGCGCCAAATGCCTTTACACCAAATGGAGATGGGCTGAACGAAATTTTTTATGTCTACAACCGCAATCTTGCTTCATTCGAATTGTGGATTTTTGATCGTTGGGGTGAAGTAATTTTTCACACTACCGATCCTAGTCAAGGTTGGGATGGTCGCCACAAAAACCGCATGTCGCCAAACGATGTATATGTCTGGAAAGTAAAGTATTCCGATTATATTGAACCAACAGTGTACAATGAAAAAATCGGACATGTAGTACTTGTTCGCTAAGTCGCTTTTTTCGCGATATTTGATCATGCGGCTTTTGATCATTCCTTTTCTGTTTTTTTCCATGTTGTGTTCTGCGCAAATGGACTTGGTGCAACAGGCCGATAGTATTTATAATTCTAATCCTGATTCCTCTTATGCATTAGCTCGTCGTGCCGAGATTCAGGCACGTATGCGTTTTGATTCTTTGGAGTTGGGGCATGCATTACGCGCAAAAGCCAGGTATGAGTTGCTAAAATCCAATTTGGATTTATGTGATTCAAGTTTGAATGAAGCCTATCGTATTTTTTTGGTAAAAAATGATCCTGCCGGTCAGGCGGTGGTGTTGCGGTTGCGTTCTATTTTATATGGTCGTTTAGGAAATCGTGATGCAGAAATAAAAGCCATTAAAAATTCACTGGATTTATATCGAAAAGCAGGCGATAAGCATGGAATGGCGAGCATGTTGTTGAATTACGCTTTGCAGATGTCGCATGAACATGAATTTGAAAAAGCAACATGGGCGCTTGATGAATTGAGTGCCATGGAGTCGGAATTAAGTCCGCGCAATAAATATTACCTGGAACAAAACCGTGGCGTATTTGCTTTTCAGTCGGGCAATTACAGCCTTGCCAATGAGCAATACCTGAAGGCGATGAAAATGGCACTGGAAATGGATATGCGCGATAGTTATGCCACCATTACTCAGTTGTATGGAAAATCCTTGTACTATTCCGGTAACGTTCAGGAAGGTATTCGTTTGTTGCTGGAAAGTCGTGCTTATTCATTAAAGGAGAAGTTAGATCACGAGCGAAACGAAGCATTGCAGGCCTTAACGGAAGTGCTCGAAAAGGAAGGTCGTTTTTCGGAAGCATTTCGTTACCTCAAAGAAATGGAGGGTCTCCGCGATACTTTGTTCAATTTGGAAAGGGTAAACCGAATCAATGAACTGGAGAAAGAACTTTTACTTAAAGGCAAGCAAAAAGAATTGTCTTTGGTGAATGCGAATCTGGAAATGGAAAAATTAGAAAAGGAAAAAGTTAAAACACAAAACCTATTTCTATTTCTGGTTGTGCTATTGGTCCTGGTAATTTTAATTGTTGCCTTGGTGATGTTTTTCAGAACCCGTTTTTTGAAAGAAAAAATTTCGGAACAGGCCACTCGATTGAAGTTTCAACATGCCGAGATTTCCGAAGCCTACCGTAACATTACCGATAGTATTCATTATGCAAAACGCATTCAAGATGCTATTCTTCCTCCACGTCGCATTATTGCTTCGTATCTGGAGCAATCTTTTATTCTGTATTTGCCTAAAGACATCGTTGCCGGTGACTTTTATTGGATGGAATCTCAACGCAATGCAGCAGGTGAATCTTTGATTTATTTTTCTGTTTGCGATTGTACCGGACATGGTGTTCCCGGCGCCTTGGTAAGCGTGCTTGGATTTAATGCCATGAACAGAGCATTGAAAGAATTCGGAAAAAGAGAGCCAGATCAAATTCTAAATAAGGTAAATGAATTGGTAGAAGAAACGTTCTCCATGAGTGATGATAATGTGCGCGATGGGATGGATGTTTCTTTGTGTTGTTTAAACAGAAATACGAATAAGTTGCAATGGTCGGGAGCGAATCTTCCATTGTGGATTGTTCGCAATGGTGAGCTGTTGATTTGGAAAGGCGATAGTCAACCTATCGGAAAATACGAAAGCAAAAAACCGTTTGAACTACACGAAATACAATTGCAAAAGGACGACCGTTTGTATTTGTTTTCAGATGGATTTGCAGATCAGTTTGGTGAGGTAAGCGGAAAAAAATTAAAGTATTCACGCTTCAGGGAAATGATTCTTTCCTTAGATGGCAACACCATGGAAGAACAACGTCAAATGCTGGTGGTGATGTTGGAAAACTGGAAAGGCAATTTGGAACAGGTGGATGATATTTGCGTAATCGGTGTAAAAATCTGATTAGAGCAAATCTTCTTTTTTCATATTCAGCCACTGCAAAGCAGCGCCACTCAACATCATTTCTTTGGTTGCATCATCGTATTTAGAAGAACGAATAAGTTCTCCGGGTTCTAATTCTCCTAAAGGAAAAGGATAGTCGGTACCCATGGCGATTTTGTCCGGACCAAACAAGTTCACTACAAAATCAAGCACATTAGGGTCGTGCACCAGTGAGTCTATCCAGAATTTTCCGATGTAA